>JBJOQI010000098.1:0-3283 GCA_046050045.1 Pseudomonadota bacterium
AACTGGCCGCCGACGGCGGGGCAGCCATGGCGGTCACGGCAACCCATATCTCTGCCGCCGCCGCCTCGTTGTCCTGGGCCGCGTGGGAGAGGATCAAGTTCGGTCGTGCCTCGCTGGTGGGTCTTGTCACCGGCACCGTTGCGGGACTTGCCTCGGTCACGCCGGCCTCGGGCTATGTCGGGCCGCTCGGCGCCCTGCTGATCGGGACGATTGCCGGCGTTATCTGCCAGGAAGCCGCGATCTTCTTCAAGACCCGGACCAAGATCGACGACTCACTCGACGTCTTTGCCGTCCACGGGCTGGGTGGCATCTTCGGGACGATCATGGTGGCCGTCCTTGGCACCGGGGCCTTGGCAAGCCAGCTTGGCGCATTGGCGATCGTCGGCGTCTGGACAGTTGCGGCAACCTGGGCAATCGCCAGACTTGCGGCCCTGGTCACCTCGATCCGGGTAGACCTCGAATCCGAGACGAACGGCCTCGACCTCAGCCAGCATGGGGAACGGGCCTACGACATCACGTCGTAAGGCCCATCTCGCGAGCCCCGGTTCGCAAGGCACTGTCTCGGTCAGGCGACCTTCTCGACGCGCAGGATCACGTCACGCGGCGTGACCTGCGCATTGCCGCGGATGAAGGCCAGCGGTGTGCCGCCGACGGTCACCAGGCTGCCCTGCCCCGCCGATGCGCGCTCTACCCGCACGTCAAGGCGGACACCGGCCGCTTCGGCCGCGGCGACCTCGTCTTCATCCAGCGTCAGTTCCAGCATGTCGTCGCCGGGCACGAAGCCCTCGATGATCGACAGGCCCGCGGGCAGGTTCTTGTTGTCGGTCTGCACATGACGGATCGCTTCGCGCATCCTCTTCTCCCTTGCAATCGTACGCTCATCTTTCGGGCGCGACGTTTCCGCCGCTGCGGCCACGGATTCGCTCTGCGGCGCAACCTGCACGTGCGGTACCAAGTCTAGCACGTCAGGCGGTTGAGGGGAAACCGGCATCCCGGACAAATTGCGAGACGGCACGCCTTCTGATGCCGGCGCCAGCATACGGCGCAGGGCATCGTCGAATTCGCGTCGCGCTGCGGATTTCGCGCGCGACGCAGGGTTCTGCCTGCGAAGCACGTGATTCACCGCGATCACCCAAGGGATCATTCCCAGGGCAATCAGAACCAGCCATGTCATTTGGGCCAAATACCCACACCATCCCCCCCGCTCGCCGGGTTTCGGGTGCCTGTTGTTCCGCCTCGGAAGTCTTCTTTTCTTACCCGGCACGATACCGTGCGGGGGCTGTCGGTCAAGCCTTGGGCGTGCCGGTCGTTCGCTGGCCCGGCACAATCACCTGATTTGCACCGTATAGCGCTGCCGCGCGCGCCTCGAATGCCCGGACGACGCGGCGCATCGCCTCGTCAAAGACAACCCCGATCAGTTTCTGCAGGACGATGTTGCGGAACTCGAAGTCGACGAAGAAATTCACCTCGGACCCGCCTTCGGCGCGGTCGCTGATATCCCAGTGCGATTTCAGGAACCGGAACGGGCCATCAAGATACTCGGTTTCGATCCTGTGCCGGTCGGGCCAGAGCGTCACGCGGCTGCCGAACCGTTCGCGGAAGACCTTGAAGGAAATCACCAGATCGGCCTCCATCACCTCGCTGCCGTCAGGATGCGGAGTGCGCGACCTGATCCGCGCCGCGGCCGTCCAGGGCAGGAACTCCGGGTAGCGCCCGACATCGGCGACAAGATCGTAGATCTGCTGCGCCGAATAGGGCAGGACGCGCTGTTCGCTGTGTGCGGGCATGAAGCTTTCCGGAAACGGGCCTTGTCGAAGGTGACAGCTTGGGCTGATCTCGCTAATGCTTCGGGCGAAATCAAGAGGTGGCCATGCCGCACCGACCCTATGTCATCGACGAGCTCATCTCGGCCAAGGCCATTGCGGCGCGGGTCGAGGCCCTGGCGAAAGAGATCACGTCCTCCTTCGCCAGGACGGAAAAGCTGATCGTCGTCGGCCTTCTGCGGGGATCCTTTGTCTTTATCGCCGATCTCGTGCGCGAGATCGACCTGCCGGTCGAGGTCGATTTTCTGGAGGTTTCATCCTACGGCGACGCGATGGAGAGCTCGCGCGAGGTGCGCGTCCTCAAGGACCTGCGCGGCGACATCCACGGACGCGACGTGCTTGTGGTCGAGGATATCGTGGATACCGGCTTCACCCTCAGCGCGGTGATGAAGCTTCTGGCGACCCGTTCACCTGCGCGGCTTGAAAGCTGCGCGCTGCTCGACAAGCCGTCGCGGCGCGAGGTCGAGATCCGGGCCACCTGGACCGGGTTCGAGATCCCCGACGAGTTCGTCGTCGGCTACGGCATCGACTTTGCGCAACGCAACCGCAACCTGCCGCATATCGGCAAGGTCCGGTTCACCGGATGAGGTTCACCTGGCTTCTGCGCATGGCGCGCTGGGTCAGGCACCCGCCATCCGAGAGGCAGGTCATCATCGGTCTTGCCGTTCTGGCCTGCGCCCTTGCCCTTTTTGGATTGGAGTGGCTGGGTCTTCTGCCCGCATGGTTTGCGCTTGACCCGCGCGGCCTCAGGCCCTGACCGGGCCGCGAAGCATCCCGGCACGTTCCCTCAGCGCGTCCGCAAGCAGCCCGCGCATCCGGGCGATCCGTGGTACCGCGGCAAGGTCGGCGTGGCTTGCCACCCAGATCGGCACGTCGATGTCCGGCATCGCGTCGTCAAGCCAGTCAAGGTCTGGCGTGGCCGCGCCAACCATGTGCGGAAGGATCGCAATGCCCTCGCCGAGGATCGCCAGTTCCCGCACGATCAGGAAGCTGTCGCCGGATGCTCCGATCCGGTCGGCGGGCACATTGGCCGAAAGCCATTCGCCCGCAAGGCTTGCCCCGAGACGTCCCGACAACCCGATCCAGCGGTCGCGCCTTGCGCTTTTGGCAACGTAGGCGCCGAAACCTAGCCGCGCCGGCGTCACACCTGACAGTTCCGTCGGCAGCGCAACGGCCGGCCTGATGGTCAGGTCGGCCTGCCCGCGGCCCAGATCAACCGGCAGGTTTGACACGATGATCTCGATCCTCAGGCCGGAAACCCGACGCCCGATATCGCGCACAACCTCGGGCATCACCCGCGTGGCCAGCGTATCGGTGGTGGTCACGCGGACGTCTCCGGCAAGGGGCATCCGGGCACCGGCCATGATCCGGTCGACCGCACCGATTGCCGTTTCGACCTCGCGCACGGCGTCGATCAGCCGCTGCCGGTCGGGCGGAACGCCGTAGCCCTTGAGCGTCTT
>JBJOQI010000099.1:0-2766 GCA_046050045.1 Pseudomonadota bacterium
TGACGACGGCGGCGCTGGGCGTGCTGTCTGTGGCGGTGGTTCTCGGGCTTGCGGCGCAGGGTCTGCGGGCGCTGTTGCCGCAGCGGCGGCCCGGATGGGTCTATCCCGCAATCGTTCTGGCTACGGCGGCTGCCGCGGGGCTTCCCTTCGCCAGCCTTCTGGGGATGTGACGGATGCAGACGAACTTCACCCCCGAACAGCTGGCCGATCCCGGCACCGCGCGCGCGAACCGGATCCTGCGGGCCTGCGTCCACTGTGGCATGTGCACCGCGACCTGCCCGACCTACCAGGTGCTGGGCGACGAACTGGACAGCCCGCGCGGGCGAATCTACCTGATGAAGGACATGCTGGAGAAGGGCCGGACCCCCGACGCGCGGACGGTCCGGCATGTCGATCGCTGCCTGTCCTGCCTGTCCTGCATGACGACCTGCCCGTCGGGTGTGGACTACATGCATCTGGTCGACCATGCCCGGGCCTACATCGAGCGGACCTATCGCAGGCCGCTGCGCGAGCGGGCCTTGCGGTGGGTGCTGGCGGCGGTGCTGCCCTATCCGACACGGTTCCGGCTGGCGCTGCTTGCGGCCAAGCTGGCCCGGCCCTTTGCGGGCTGGCTGCCGGATGCGCGGCTGCGGGCCATGGTGGCGATGGCACCGCGGCACATCCCGCCGGTCAGCCGGAACGATGACCCGCAGGTCTTTCCGGCGACGGGCGAGCGCAGGATGCGGGTGGCACTGATGACGGGTTGCGCGCAGCGGGCGCTGAACACCGACATCAACGACGCGACGATCCGGTTGCTGACGCGGCTCGGGGCAGAGGTCGTGATCGTGCAGGGGGCAGGCTGCTGCGGCGCGCTGACCCATCACATGGGCCGCGCGGCCGAGAGCCACGGCCTTGCGGGACGCAACATCCGCGCCTTTGCCGCCGAAATGGACGGGGCCGGTCTTGACGCCATCGTCATCAACACCAGCGGCTGCGGCACGACCGTCAAGGACTATGGCACCATGTTCGAGGGCCTGCCGCTTGCCGCCGATGCCATGCGCGTGGCCGCCATTGCAAGGGATGTGACCGAGGTCGTCGGGGCGCTCGGCCTGCCCGAGGCACCGCCGCGGAGCCTCCGCGTGGCCTATCACGCCGCCTGTTCGCTGCAACATGGCCAGCGCATCCGGTCCCTGCCCAAGGAATTGCTGGTGCGGGCGGGTTTCGAGGTGACCGAGCCCGCAGACAGCCATCTGTGCTGCGGATCGGCCGGCACCTACAACCTGCTGCAACCCGAGATTTCGTCCGAGCTGCGCCGCCGCAAGGTCGCCACGATCGAGGCCCGGCACCCCGACGTGATCGCCGCGGGCAACATCGGCTGCATGATGCAGATCGGCGCGGGGACCGGCGTGCCGGTGGTGCACAGCGTCGAATTGCTCGACTGGGCGACCGGGGGTCCGCGCCCCGCCGCGATGGCGTGACGGCGGGGCTTTCGCCTTTGCCGCGCGCGTCATAGATTCGCCAAATGATCCGCCCATCCTGGCGGCCACGCCGGAGGGGAGACATCGGGGAATGCGGGGGGGAATGCGCGCAGCCGTCGCGGCCGTGGCCTTGGGTCTGTCGATCCTCGCATCCGCATCCGTCTTGGCGGCGGAAGAGGGCGACGCGCCCCTGCAATCGCTGGTTACCGCCGATGACACCAAGGGCTGGGAGGCCGTCGGGCGGCTGAACCTCGGCAATTCGGGCTTCTGCACGGGAACGCTGATAGCGCCGCATCTGGTGCTGACGGCCGCGCATTGCCTGTACGACAAGGCGACTGGTCAGGTCTTTGCGGCCGCGGATCTGGAATTCCTGGCCGGTTGGCGCAACGGGCGGGCTGCGGCCTACCGGGGGGTCAGGCGCGCGATCCAGCATCCGAATTACATCTACGAGGGCCGCGACAAGATCGACCGGGTGTCTTTCGATCTGGCGGTGGTCGAGCTTGACCAGCCGATCCGCCTCCCGTCGATCCGGCCCTTCCAGACCGGTTCCGATGCACAGGACGGCGAGACGGTGGGCGTGGTGTCCTATGCGCTGGAGCGGTCCGAGGCGCCGTCGATGCAGAATGCCTGCAAGGTGCTGGGGCACCAGCCGGGCATCCTCGTGATGTCCTGCGATGTCGATTTCGGCTCCTCCGGCTCGCCCGTCTTTGCGGTGCGCGATGGCGAGGCGAAGATCGTCTCGGTCGTCTCGGCCAAGGCGGAACTCGACGAGAAGCTGGTGGCGCTGGGCACGGCGCTGGAAGGGCCATTCGCCGACCTGATGGCCGCCGTCGAAAGCGGCGCACCAAGCACGGTGCCGATGCATCCCCGCAAGCTCGGCAAGGTCTCGGCCGGGGCCTCGGGTGCCAAGTTCCTGCGGCCCTGAGCGGGCTTGAACGGAGCCGCGCGGCTTCCCAGATAGAGGGTGCCGGATCGCCATGACGGGGTCCGGTTCATCAATGGTCCTGCCCCGATGGGGAGGGCCGCCCAGACATCGCTTCATGAGGATGACCATGCGCAGCTATGATTTCTCGCCGCTTTACCGTGCCACCGTCGGCTTCGACCGGATCGCCGACCTGATGGACCGGGTGCTGTCCACCGATGTGGCCCAGCCGACCTATCCCCCCTACAACATCGAAAAGACCGCCGAGGATGCCTATCGCATCTCGATCGCCGTCGCCGGGTTCACCCCCGATGACCTGTCGGTCGAAGTGAAGGACGGCTCGCTTTTCGTCACCGCCCGCAAGTCCGCCGAGGAGACCGAGCGTAC
>JBJOQI010000100.1:0-7011 GCA_046050045.1 Pseudomonadota bacterium
TGCACCTGACCGGCAAGACCATTGGCATCGTCGGCATGGGCCGCATTGGCAAGGCCATTGCCCGGCGCGCGCATTTCGGCTTCGGGATGGAGGTGGTGTTCCACAACCGCTCGCCCGTGGCTGACCCCGGAATACCCGCGCGGCAACTGCCGACGCTGCACGAGATCATGGCTGCCGCCGATGTCATTGTGGTTGCCGTGCCCGGTGCGGCAGAGACGCGTCACCTGATCGACGCCGCCGCCCTTGCCGCGATGCGGCCACACGCGCACCTGATCAACATCTCGCGTGGCGACACCGTGGACGAAGCCGCATTGATCGACGCGCTGGAACGCCGCGCCATCGGCGGGGCCGGGCTTGACGTCTATGAACGCGAGCCCGTCGTTCCCGACCGCCTGCGCGCGCTCGACAATGTCACGCTTCTTCCGCACCTCGGCACCGCCGCGCTCGAGGTCAGGACGGCGATGGGGATGATGGCGCTCGACAACCTGATTGCCTTTGCCGAAGGGCGGCCCTTGCCCAACGCTGTCTGAGCCTAGCGGCGGCGGCGGACGATCGGGATGCGCGAGGGGCTGTACTGCGCGTCAGGGTGCGGCGGGTGGCCCTGCGTGCGCCGCCAGAAATCGGCCGCTCCACGCCGAAGCCAGACCGGAATCGCCAGCACCAGCCCTGCGACGAAGCCGCCCGCGTGTGCCCAGTAGGCGACGCCGCCGCCTTCGGTCGGTGTGCCAAGGCCGCCGAAGATCTGCAGCGCGAACCACAGGCCCAGCATGACAAAGGCCGGCACCGAGAAGACACGGAAGAAGATCACGAGGATCAGAAGGATATCGACCTTGGCGCGCGGGAACAGCAGCAGATAGCCCCCCATCACCCCCGCAATCGCGCCCGAGGCCCCGACCGTCGGGATATCGGACAGGGGGTCGGCCGCAACATGGGTGAAGGCCGCCGCAAGACCCGAGGCGAGGTAGAAAAGTAGAAAGCCCACGTGCCCCATCTGGTCTTCAAGGTTGTCGCCAAAGATCCACAGGAACAGCATGTTACCTGCGATGTGCATGATCGACGCATGCAGGAACATCGAGGTGAACACCCCGTGCAGGTCCTGACCTGACACGACCTCGGCCGGGACCATGGCCCAGTCGGCGAAGAAAGCGGCAAGCCGGAAGTCGTCGGCCATGAACGGCAGTTCGATCAGGAAGATCGCCACGTTGACCAGGATGAGCGCATAGGTCACGAAGGGCGTGCGCTCGGAGGGGTTGTGATCGCGGATCGGGAACATGGGCGCGACGGTGGACTGCCGCGCCGGCTCCGTCAAGCCGCGGCTTCGGCCAGCAGGGCGGCATTGCCACCCGAAGCGGTGGTGTCGATGCAAAGGTGCCGTTCCAGCATCACATGGCCGCGGTCGGGCATCGCCGTGACCAGCGGCAGGATCGCCTCCCCGCGCCGCGACAGGGCCAACGCCAGGGCTCGGCCCCGGTCAGCGTCACCCCACCAGATTGCACCGCCGAACCCCGAGAGCGTTTCCAGCGCTTCGGGTGGCAGGCCCTCGGCCTCGACCGCGCGGCCGCCAAGTGCGCGGACGACGGCAGCCTGTGCCGGTGCGTCCGGCCCGAGGCAGAGGATCGGCGCGCGGGGATGCAGCGACAGCCGGTTGGTTTCGCCCGTCGGGCCCGGAAGGTCGTGGCGATCCAGCGCCGTATCCCCGGCGTCGGCGGTCTCGATCAGCCGCTGCACTGTCGCGGGATCGGTCCTGGTGGTTTTGCCCGTGGCCGCAGGGGCGGGTGCAGGCGAGGTAAAGCGGGGCAGGTAGTCCGGCCCCCCGGCCTTGGGTCCGGTGCCCGAGAGGCCCTCGCCGCCGAAGGGCTGGCTGCCCACGACCGCGCCGATCTGGTTGCGGTTCACATAGATGTTTCCCGCCCGGATGCTGCGCGCCACCTCGTCCACTCGGTTGTCGATCCGGCTGTGCAGGCCGAAGGTCAGGCCGTAGCCCGTATCGTTGATGGCGGCGACAACGGCAGGCAGTTCCTCGGCCCGGAAGGTCGCGACGTGCAGGACCGGCCCGAAGATCTCGCGTCCAAGGTCGGCGATTCCCTTCACCCGGATCACCGTCGGGCCGACGAAGGTGCCGCCCTGCGGCGCGGGCATTTCCCGGATGACCCTGCCCTCGGACCGCGCCTTGGCCACATGCGCCAGGACGCCCGCCCGCGCCTCGGCGTCGATCACCGGGCCGATGTCGGTTGCCAGGTGCCAGGGTTCGCCGACTGCGAGTTCATCCATGGCCCCGGTCAGCATGTCGATCAGGTGCGGGGCAATTTCCTCCTGCACATAAAGGCACCGCAGGGCCGAGCAGCGCTGGCCTGCCGACTGGAAGGCCGAGGCCACGATGTCGCGCACCGCCTGTTCGGGAAGGGCGGTCGAATCGACGATCATCGCGTTCAGCCCGCCGGTCTCGGCAATCAGCGTGGCACCCGGCGCGAGGTGTTTCGCCATGCCCGCGCGGATCGCCTGCGCCGTCCCGGTCGAGCCGGTGAAGCAGACGCCCGCCACGCGCGGGTCGCTGGTCAGCGCGGCCCCGATGGTCGGCCCGTCGCCGGGCAGAAGCTGCAGGGCATGGGCCGGAACACCCGCCTTGTGCAGCAGCCTGACGGCATGGGCCGCAATCAGGGGCGTCTGTTCGGCGGGCTTGGCCAGAACGGCGTTCCCCGCCGCCAGCGCCGCCGCGATCTGCCCGGTGAAGATCGCCAGCGGAAAGTTCCAGGGGCTGATGCAGGTGAAGATCCCCGCCGCCGGACGGCCGAGCGACGTGGCCCCCGCCGCGTAGTAGCGCAGGAAATCCACCGCCTCGCGCAGTTCGGCCACCGCATCGGGCAGGGTCTTGCCCGCCTCGCGCGCCAGCAGGGCGAAGATCGTGCCGAAGTATCCTTCGTAAAGGTCGGCCGCACGGTTCAGAATGGCCGCGCGGGTCGCTGAATCGGCATCCCAGCGGCGGGCGGCGGCAAGGGCCGTTTCCACATCTTCGCGCGCGGCATCAGTGACCTGCGCCACCCCCTCGCCGGTGGTGGGGTTCATGACAGTGCGCCGGACACCGCCCCAGACCGGACCGGCAAGGATCGGTGCGGCATCCGGTGCTGCGACGGCACGGGCGGCCTCGATCCGGGCCAGCGTCGCGGCGTCGGTCAGGTCGAAGCCCTGCGAATTGGGCCGCTCGGGCCGGAACAGGTCCGTCCCCTTGCGGACATGGGCATTGGCGACATCGGGTAGCAAGCCCTCGACGGCTGTCAGGGGGCAGGTCGCGACGATCTCGGGCGGCACGTCCTCGTTCACGATCTGGTTCACGAAGCTTGAATTCGCGCCGTTCTCCAGCAGCCGGCGCACGAGATAGGCCAGAAGGTCGCGGTGCGCGCCCACCGGCGCATAGATCCGGCAGCGCGTGCCCCGGTCGGCCTGCACGATGTCGTGCAGCCTCTCGCCCATGCCATGCAGGCGCTGGAACTCGAACGGGGCATCGCCGGCCATGTGCAGGATCGCTGCGACGGTATGGGCGTTGTGGGTGGCGAACTGCGGGTAGATCCGGTCGGTCATGCCCAGCAGCTTGCGGGCATTGGCGATGTAGCTCACGTCCGTCGCTTCCTTGCGGGTGAAGACCGGGAAATCGGTCAGGCCCATGACCTGCGCGCGCTTCACCTCGCCGTCCCAGTAGGCGCCCTTGACCAGCCGCACCATGATCTTGCGGTCAAGCCGCGCAGCTAGGTCGTGCAGCCAGTCGATGACCGCCCCCGCGCGGCGGCCATAAGCCTGCACCACCACGCCGAACCCGTCCCAACCCTTCAGGCCGGGGTCGGACAGGACGGCCTCGATCACCCGCAGCGACAGGGTCAGGCGGTCTGCCTCTTCGGCGTCGATGTTGAAACCCATGCGGGCCTTGGCCGCCTGACGTGCGAGGTCGCGCACGACGGGCACCAGTTCCGCCATCACGCGGCCCTCTTGCGCGACCTCATAGCGCGGATGCAGCGCCGACAGCTTGACCGAGATGCCGGGGTTCGCTCGGATGTCGTCCGACCGGCAGGCCCCGGCGATGGCCGCGATCGCCGCGGCATAGGCGTGGGCGTAGCGGGCGGCGTCACCTGCGGTCTTCGCGGCTTCACCCAGCATGTCGTAGGAATAGGTGAAGCCCTGCGCCTCGCGCTTCTCGGCCCGCTCCATCGCCGCGCCGATGGTTTCGCCCAGCACGAACTGCCGGCCCATTTCCTTCATCGCGCGCGTTACGGCGGCGCGGATCACCGGTTCGCCCAGCCGCCGCACCGCCGCCTTGAGGTGTCCGACGACCCCCGGCTCGCGTTCCTCGAGCACCCGCCCCGTCAGCATCAGCGCCCAGGTCGAGGCATTGACCAGCGGGCTGGTCGACTGCCCCTTGTGCCGACCCCAGTCCGAGGCCGCGATCTTGTCCTCGATCAGGGCATCCATCGTCTCGGCGTCGGGTACGCGCAGGAGAGCCTCGGCCAGGCACATCAGCGCGATGCCCTCATCGGTCGACAGCCCGTATTCGGCGAGGAACACCTCCATCAGGCCGGGGCGCACGTCGGCCCGGATCCGCGCGACCAGC
The DNA here is from genome assembly GCA_046050045.1 of Pseudomonadota bacterium. Lineage (GTDB taxonomy): Bacteria > Pseudomonadota > Alphaproteobacteria > Rhodobacterales > Rhodobacteraceae > JAOADN01. The sequence goes on from JBJOQI010000100.1 coordinate 4,598, forward strand.
GCCGCCCCTTCGGTCGAGATCGCGGCGCGGGCCGTGGGCGACAGACCCGCCACCTCGATCAGGCGCGCGAGCAAGGGCGCTTCGGGCTGAAGCGTTCCGGTTTCGATCGCGGACCAAGGCGTATCAGGCATGTGCAGTTCTCCTCGTTTGGTCTATCATAGCGCCAGAGCGTGATCCGGTTTGTCTGTTCTTTGCAGAAGGATGGTCAAATCGACCAAAGGATGGGCATGACACATGACAAACGACCTGCACGCACTTGACCGCATCGACCGGGCGATCCTGCGTGCCCTTTCAGCCGAGGCGCGGATCAGCATGACCGAACTTGCTGCCCGCGTCGGGCTGACCAAGACGCCGGTTCAGGCGCGGGTAAGGCGGCTTGAGGACGCGGGCGTCATCGCGGGCTATCGCGCCGTGCTGAACCCGGTGCGGATGGGGCTGGCGCATGTGGCTTTCGTCGAGGTGCGTCTGTCGGACACGCGCGAGGCCGCACTGCAGGCCTTCAACCGCGCCGTGCAGGCCCTGCCCGAGATCGAGGAATGCCACATGATGGCCTCGTCCTTCGATTACCTGCTCAAGGTCCGCACCAGCGACATCGCTGACTATCGCCGGGTACTTGGCGAGCACATCTCGACTCTGCCGCACGTCGCCTCGACGTCGACCTTCGTGGCGATGGAGGCGGTGAAGGAGGGTCGTGGCTAGGGTGCGGGCAACGCGCGCAGGACAGGCGCGTCGCCCGCGATCAGGACCAGCGATCCATCCTCGCCGAGGTCGAAGCGGGTCGTCGCGGAAAGTGCATCGAGCATTCCGGATTCCAGCGCGCCCTGCGGTTCCGGGCAGGCCATGCGCGTGCCCGCCACCGGGCCAAAGGACAACACCTCTCCGGTCAGGGCATAACTGCCGGTGAAGCGGTTGCAGAAGGACTTGCCGGAAGCGGTGCTGCCATCGAAGGCGAGCGTGCCCTCGAGCGCGACGTCGGTGGGCAGGCCGGTGCCGCCGACCTCGGTCACGCGCCAGGGATGCGCGGTGAGAAGCGCGCCGGGCTGGCCGCCGCAACCCGCGAGGGTCTCGCCGTTGCGTGCTATGGTGACGCTTGCAGGAAAAGGCATGCCGGACATGCTGTCGCGGCAGACCCTGTCGGCCACCGTCACGACCGCGCCGTCGGGCAAGGCATAGGTCGTTGTTGCGCCGTCCGTCGCGGCGGCGGGCAGCGGCCAGCTTTCCGCCCCCTTGTCGCCCATCCGGGAAAAGGTCATGCCCTCGGCCGCGATGTCGAGCGTCCAGAAGGGTTCGTTGCCGCGTGCGGTCAGGGGAAGGTCGGCGGCGGAGGCGGGCAGGGACAGCGTGACAAGGGCAAGGATGGAAACGCGGCGCATCGGAAAAACTCCTGCAGGCACGGGGCCAGATTAACATCGGGCGGGCATGCTGTCTTGCTGCTTCAAGGGGTTTTGCCGGGGCGCGGCTGCCGGTATGGTCGGCCCCGGCCCGCGTGGTGGAAAGGTAGACACAGGGGACTTAAAATCCCTAGGCCGCAAGGCCGTGCCGGTTCAAGTCCGGCCGCGGGCACCAACAAAACCCTTGCTTTTTTGGGGCAACGCGCCCATATGCCCGCCTGCGACGTTATCTTTATCGACCACTGTCTCCGTCCATTCGGCCTCAGACTTTCGATTCTGCACTGACTGCGCCGGGCCGCTGCATTCCGCAGGCGGCACCTAGACAGGAGACATCACGATGGCCACCGGCAGCGTGAAATGGTTCAACGGCACCAAGGGTTACGGCTTCATCGCCCCCGATGGTGGCAAGAAAGACGTGTTCGTTCACATCTCGGCGCTGGAACGCGCTGGCATCCGTGAACTGAAGGACGGCCAGAAGGTCACCTTCGACATCGAGTCGGGCCGTGACGGCCGCGAATCGGCGACGAACCTCGCGATCGCGTAAGCGACCTGCGAACCGGAATTCGGGCGGGCGGGGCGAAGGCTCCGCCCGTTCGCTTTTTGGGGCGTCCCGAGTCGGGACGCCTGTGTCGATTGAATGATTTCAACGGGTTGGCGACGCAGATTCAGGAAGTCTTAGGGTTTTGGGTGCGCGGAGAGATGGGTGAAATCACCCATCCTACAGTCACCCGAACGTCGCGGCCGATACCCCTCAGTGATCCCTTGGCGCGTGCGGCACATAGGGTGCCTCGAGCCGCGCGACCTGTTCCGGCGTAAGGACAAGGCCAAGACCTGCCAGAATGTCGTCGAACTGCTCGGGCCGCGAATAGCCGACGATGGGGGCGGCGACGCCCGGCTTCTGCCGCACCCAGGCCAACGCCACCTGCGCCATCGTCCGGCCGGTCTCTGCCGCCACCGCCTGCACGGCATCAATCACGGCGCGGTCGGCATCCGCCGTCTGGTCAAACAGCATCTTGCCATACT
>JBJOQI010000101.1:0-9345 GCA_046050045.1 Pseudomonadota bacterium
AAACCCTCTTCGACGGCCGCAGGATCACGCTCCGGCTTGCAACCGGGGTCCTCTTGTCGATTGCGGGCGGCATCCTCGCCATCGCTGCCGGCATCGGCCAGATGCAGGTCGGCCTGGGCGCGGCGATCTCTTTCCTTTCCGTCATCGGCTTCGCCTGGGGCTCGCGTGCCACGGTCGCCAGCCTGCCCGACATGACGCCGCTTGGCCGCACCGCCCTGACCGGGGCGGGTGCGGGGCTGTCGACCGGCCTGGTCGCGCTGGCGCTGCATGCCACCGGCAACGGCTGGACCGACCCTGCGATCCTGTCGCCCTTACACATTTCGCTGATCCTCTTTGCCGGCATCGCCTCTTTCGCGATCAGCCAGCTTCTGTGGATCGTCTCGACCGAGCGTCTGGGCGTCGGCATCGCGGGCATGCACATCAACGCCACGCCCTTCTACGTGATGATCTTCGTCTGGGCGCTCGGCGGCGCGTGGTCCTGGCTTCAGGTGCTGGCCGCCGCCGTGGTCGTGACCGGCGTCGTGATTGCCCAATGGCCGAAACGGGGGGTCTGATGGAAAGCCTCACGCAGTCCCCGACCGATCCGGATTTCGTGCAGAACCCCTACCCGTTCTACGACCGGGCCCGCGCGACCGGGTCGCTGTTCCACTGGGCCGACTATGACCGCATCTCGGCCGTCTCGGCCGCCGCCGTCGGCGCGATTCTGCGCGACCGCCGCTTTGGCCGTGAGATCCCGCCCGAGGCGGCGCAACCGATTCCCGACCATGTGGCCCCCTTCTACGCCGTCGAGGCCCATTCGATGCTGGAGCTGGAGCCGCCCCGCCACACGCGGCTGCGCAGCCTCGTGCTGCGGGCCTTCACCTCGCGCCGCATCGCGGCCCTGCAGCCCGAGATCGCGGCGCTGAGCCATGCGCTGATCGACCAATTGCCGGGGGGCCGGTTCGACCTGCTGCCCAGCTTTGCCGCGCGCCTGCCCGTCATCATCATCGCGCGCCTGCTGGGCGTGCCGGAAGACCGCGCGCCCGACCTGCTCGCCTGGTCGAACGCGATGGTCGGCATGTATCAGGCCCGCCGCAGCCGCGAGACCGAGGACCGGGCCGTGGCAGCGACAGTCGCCTTTGTCGACTTCATGCGCGGTTATGTCGAACAGCGCCGCAAGACCCCGGCGGACGACCTGATCACCCACCTGATCGCCGCCGAGGAAGCGGGCGAAAAGCTGACGACGGACGAGCTGATCACCACCTGCATCCTGCTTCTGAACGCGGGCCACGAGGCGACGGTGCACACCATCGGCAACGGGGTGAAGGCGCTGCTGGAACACCGGACGCCCCGCGCGGCGCTGGCCCCCGACCGGATCGAGGCGACGGTCGAGGAAGTCCTGCGCTTCGACCCCGCGCTGCATATCTTCACCCGCTGGGCCTACGAGGACATCCAGGTCGGCACCCACACCTTTCGCCGTGGCGATCAGGTGGCCTGCCTCTTGGCGGCGGCGAACCGCGACCCCCAGGTCTGGGACGATGCCGGGCGGTTCGACCCGTCACGCCCGGCAAAGGCCAACGTAACCTTTGGCGCTGGCCTGCATTTCTGCGTCGGCGCACCGCTCGCGCGGCTCGAGCTGCAGGTGGCGCTGCCGATCCTGTTCGAACGCCTGCCGGCCTTGCGCATCGCGAAACCGCCGAAGTTTGCGAATATCTACCATTTTCACGGGCTTGAGGCGCTGCACCTGAGCGCCTAAACCGCCGAAAGGCTGAGCGGGACCAGCCGATCTTCCGGTGGAAGATCGGCCCCGCTCATGCGGAAACGCTGCCACCGGACCGGCTTGGCCGGGTACACCAGAGGCCAGCGCCTGACCAGGCGGGCGCATAGCGCCTGCCCCGGGCAGGGCAGGCGCTGGCCGGGGGCTTTGGCCCCCGCCCCCATGTCCTGTTGTTGCATCGCGGCAGGCCCGATGGGGCCCGCCGAACCCCGCCGTCTACGGCAGCCAGACCGGCGTCCTGTCGCCAGCCGCAAAGCGCCGCAGGACGGCGGGGTAAAGCCGGTGCTCCATCCCCAGCACGCGGGCGGCCAGTGTCTCGGCGCTGTCACCGGCCAGAACCGGCACCCGTGCCTGCCCGAGGATCGGGCCGTCGTCCAGCACCGGCGTCACCTCGTGCACCGTGCAGCCCGCCTCGGCATCGCCCGCGTCAAGCGCGCGCTGGTGGGTGTGCAGGCCGGGATACTTCGGCAAAAGCGAGGGGTGGATGTTCAGCATCCGGCCCCGGAACCGCCCGACGAAATCCGGCGTCAGCACCCGCATGAAGCCCGCAAGGCAGAGGATGTCGGGTTCGGCGGCAAGGATCGGCTTCAGAAGCTCGGCCTCGAAGGCCGCGCGGTCGCCCTTGAACGGGCGGTGGTCCACCGCCGCAACCGGCACGCCCTGCGCGGCGGCCTTCGCCAGCCCTGCCGCGCCCGGGTCGTTCGACGCGACCAGCACGGCCCGTGCGGGATGGTCGCCCGCCATGCTGGCCAGAAGCGCCAGCATGTTCGACCCGCCGCCCGAAATCAGGATGGCGACGCGTTTCATCGTCAGAGGATGCGGCCCTTGTAGGTCACGCCCTGCCCTGCCGTGATCCGTCCGATGACCGATACCGTCTCGCCCGCCTCACGCAGCACATCGGCCAGCGCATCGGCCCGGTCGGCCGCGACGACCGCGATCATCCCGATGCCGGAGTTGAAGGTCTTGAGCAGTTCCGCCTCGGACAGGCCCGCCGTCCTTGCCAGCCAGCCGAAGACCGGCGGGAGGTTCCATGCCCCAAGGTCGATCTCGGCCCCGAGACCTTCGGGCAGGACGCGCGGCAGGTTCTCGGTCAGGCCGCCGCCGGTGATATGGGCCAGCCCATGCACCCCGCCCGCCCGGATCGCGGCCATTGCCGGTTTCACGTAAAGCCGCGTCGGGGCCAGCAGCGCCTCGCCCACCGTGCCCGCGCCGAAGGGCGACGGATCGGACCAGGTCAGCCCCGCCAGTTCCACGACCTTGCGCACCAGCGAATAGCCGTTCGAATGCACGCCTGACGACGAAAGGCCCAGAAGCACATCGCCCTCGGTCACGCCTGCGGGCAGGTCGCCGCCACGTTCCATCGCGCCCACGGCAAACCCGGCAAGGTCGAAATCGCCGCCGTGATACATGCCCGGCATCTCGGCCGTCTCGCCGCCGACCAGCGCGCAGCCCGAGGCGGTGCAGGCCGCGGCAATGCCGTTGATGATGCGCGTCGCCTGATCGAGGTCGAGCTTGCCGGTCGCGAAGTAGTCGAGGAACAACAGCGGCTCGGCCCCCTGGCAGATCAGGTCATTGACGCACATCGCAACCAGATCCTGCCCGATCGTATCGACCAGCCCGGTGTCGATCGCGATGCGCAGCTTGGTGCCAACACCGTCCGTCGCCGCGACGAGGATCGGGTCATTGTAGCCCGCGGCCTTGAGGTCAAACAGTGCCCCGAACCCGCCCAGCCCCGCCATCGTTCCGGGCCGGCGCGAGGCCGCAGCGGCGGGCTTGATCCGCTCGACCAGTTCGTTGCCCGCGTCGATGTCGACGCCCGCCTCGGCATAGGTCAGGCCGTTCCTGCCAGCGCTCATGCTTGTCTCGCCCCCGGGATTTCGCGTGGTGTCGCGTGTTTGCGCGCCCCATACAGGAACGGCAGCCGCGCCACAACCGCCGCAGATCGCTTGACCGGCTGCCCTGCTCTGCTAATCAGGCGGCACGGTCGGGCCTGTAGCTCAATTGGTTAGAGCAGGGCGCTCATAACGCCTTGGTTGGGGGTTCGAGTCCCTCCGGGCCTACCATTCACCCGATGGAAATACTCTCGGCCGAATATCTGCCCATTCGCTGTTTCCGGATCGGGAAATACGAATTGACCAGATTACTGTAAATCCAGATTGACAGTTCATTAATTCTCACAATCATTGGTTGTGTGTTTGGGTTGAGGTAACCTTATGACTGCATTTTCCGGCAAGGCACGTCTGTGCCTCGATGCCCAGCCAGGGCGGACTGACGATCCCGACCGGATCGGGGCCTTGGGCCCTCTGCCTTCACGGCACGGCATCATCGAAAAAATCCAGGCATCGCATTGGCTTGTCGATGTTCTTGACGACCTGATCGGGATGGCCCGGGCCTCGGGTCTGGCCGAAACCGTCCGCGGCCTTGAACGGTCGCGCGAGGCTGCGCAGCGGGAATGGGCGCGCCCGCGCTAAGATCACAGCAAGCGCACATCCCCGCCTTAAAGAATTCTAAATCTCTTTGCTCAATGGTTACACGCACATCCGCTGAAGGAGCGCGCCATGAGCAAGCTGGATCGCATCTCCGCCCTGAACCCCGCCGAAAGCGTGGTGATCGACGGCGCGGTGGGCGAGGCGCTCCGACGCTGGCGCGAACAGGAAGAGGCGGAGACCCGGCTGGCTGACATTGCCGGTCCCGGATCCGACCGTTTTCCGTCCGGCTGGTGGCTGCTTCCCGCGCTTGCCGGGGGCATGGCGGTCTGGGCCCTGATCCTGCGCGCCCTGTTCACCTGATCGGCCGTCGCATCCCGCCTCAGCGGGCAATCACCAGATCGGCCCGCAAGCCGCCCAGCGCCTCGCTTTCCGACAGGCGCAGGCTGCCGCCGTGGCTGCGCGCGATATCCGCTGCAATCGCCAGTCCCAGCCCGACGCCGCCGCCCTTGTCCTGGTTGCGCGACTGGTCGAGCCGTGCAAAGGGCCGCAGCGCCTCTTCGCGCTGGCCCTTCGGTATGCCGGGCCCGTCGTCCTCGACGGTGATGCGGATCGACCGGTCAAGCGCCGCGACCGATACCTGCACCCGGCCACCATAGCGCACCGCATTGCCCACCAGGTTCTCGACCGCCCGCCGGATCGCACCGGGGCGCACCAGCGCCTCGCCATTGCCCTCCGTCCCGGCAAGGGCGACGTTGTGGCCGGTGCGCTGGGCATCGGCGACAACGGAACCCACGATCGCCCCGACATCCGCCGCCTCGCCTGACCCGTCGGCCGCGTCGCCCTGCGCGAACTGCAGGAATTCGTCCAGCATGTGCTGCATCTCGTCGATGTCGCGCTTCATCGCCTCGGCCTCGCCGCCCGCGTCGATCATCGACAGCCCCAGCCGCAGCCGCGTCAGAGGGGTGCGCAGGTCATGACTGACGCCCGACAGCATCATCGTGCGCTGCTCGATATGCCGCTCGATCCGCGCCCGCATGTCGAGGAATGCATTGCCCGCCGCCCGGACCTCGGCCGCCCCGCCCGGCGAATAGGGGATGTTCCGCCCGCGCCCGAAGGCTTCGGCCGCCCGCGCCAGCCGCCGGATCGGCCGCAGCTGGTTGCGCAGGAACAGGAAGGCGATCAGCGTGAACAGGATACCCGTGACCGCCATCAGCACCAGCAACTGGTGCGGGTTCGACGCCGAGACGCGCCCGCGCTCGAAGGACACCTGCAAGGGGCCGTGTTTGGTGGTCACCGACACTCGGACGCGCCGGATGTTCGACAGGTCCACATCCGTGACCGCCGGCAAGGCCTCGCGCAGGGCCCGTATGACCACCCGCCCCGACAGGTCGTAGTAAAGCCGCGCGTCCCCCGAGGCCGTCTCGGCTGCGGCCACCGCGAGGTTGAGCGGCCGCCCGTATTCCCGCCCGGCCTGCATTGCCGCGGTCCGGTCCTCGGCCGCCTCGATCCGGTCAAGCAGCATCGCGATCTCGCGCACGACGCCGCGGGTCATCTGCAGCGTGACATCCTCGAAATGGCGCTGGATGAAGGCCATCGACACCACCAGCTGGATGGCGATGATGGGCACGATCAGGATCAGCGCGGCACGGCCATAGATGCCGCGCGGAAGAAGGGATCTGAGCTGGGGCGTCCGCATGGGCCGACCCTATCGCCAGTTCCGCACCTGCGAAAGGACAACGAATGGCCGCAGCGCCCCTCCGTCAGATCGCCCCGGACCTTCTCTGCCTCGTGGCTCCGAACCCCTCGCCGCTGACCGCCGAGGGCACCAACACCTACCTGCTCGGCCGGCGCGAGATCGCGGTCATCGACCCCGGACCCGACGACCCGCGCCATCTCGAAGCGATCCTGGCCTCCCTGCCCCCGGGTGCCGCCGTCCACACGATCATCGTGACCCATGCCCACCTTGACCACTCGGCCCTCGCCGCGACCCTGTCGGCCCGCACAGGTGCACCGGTCCTGGCCTTCGGCGACGCGCTGTCCGGGCGCTCGGCGCTGATGCGGGGCCTGCCCGGACTGGCGGGCGGCGAAGGCCTCGATCTTGCCTTCCGCCCCGACCGGGTGATCCCCGATCGGGCGGTGATCGCCTCGGACGACTGGCAGTTGCAGGCGCTGCACACGCCCGGCCACCTCGGCGGGCACCTCTGCCTTGATCTGGCCAGTCGCGGCATCTGCTTCAGCGGCGACCATGTGATGGGCTGGTCGACCTCGATCGTCTCGCCGCCCGATGGCGACATGACCGACTATCTCGCCTCGCTCGACCGCATGGCCGGGTTGGGCGAGCGGCTCTTGCTGCCCGGTCACGGCGCGGCAGTTCCGGAAGGCCGGGCGAGGATCGCCGAGCTGTCCCGCCACCGCCGCACGCGCGAGGCCGAGATCCTCGCCGCCCTCGCCGCCGGTGCCGCAACACCAGCCGACCTGGCCCGGCGCATCTACACCACGACCCCCGCCGGCCTGCTTCCCGCCGCCACCCGCAACGTGCTGGCGCACCTCATTGATCTTGCGCGCAGAAATCTTGTCACCGCCGAAACGCAGATCGGCCCCGACACCCGCTTTCGCCGCAGCTGACCGCACGCAAGACAACATCACATTGCCACTGGACGCCCCTAAACACCCTTGCTATATGCCCCCCGGTGTTCCGGCGTAGCTCAGCGGTAGAGCAGTTGACTGTTAATCAATTGGTCGTAGGTTCGATCCCTACCGCCGGAGCCAATCAAATCAACAACATGGCGATGGTTGGCGTTCCCCGGCGCTGATGCCGCATGGCTTGGGGCCGGCGACCTGACCTGGCACCTGCCCGCGTTGCTATCCCCTCCCTGCAGTTGCCCTCCGACGCCGTGGATTGCGCCGACCCCTTGCCCGGATCATCTGCGGATGGGGCGGTTCCGCCCCCGACCGGAAGGCCCCGCGCCGGTTTCGGCGCTTGATTGGCCCACCGAGTTGACGCAGGGTAGCCTCGCAGGGGCCAACTTCTTGTCTGACGCCATTCGAAACCGAGCTCTGCGCGACCGGGGTCTTGATGATGTGCTTGAAGCGTGTGTGGCTGGCGGTAGTCGTGGCTGTCGGCGTGTCATTCAACGCGCCAGCATTTGCCCAGCAGGCGGAAGACACCGAGCTTGACCTTGCGCTGCGGCTGGCGGTCCTGTTGCAGTCGGCACGTGCCGTCATCGGTGCCGAACAGGCCCTGATCAACGACCCCGCGATCGGCGACAAGGGGCTGACCGGCGACGAGGTGCTGGCCCGCGCGACCAAATCCTTCGTGGAAAAGACCGGCGCCCCGCCGCTGAGCGATGGCATGGATGCGCGCGAGGCCGAGTTGATCTCGGCGCTCATGGCCTCGATCACCGAGGTGATGGATGCCAATGCCGGGTCGATCAACCGCGAGGGCGTCGCCTTCAAGGGCTTTGTTCCGGCCGTCTTCGGCCGCCTGGTGAGCGAGGCCTTCCTGCTCAAGGCTGCGGACCGCGCCCAGATCAAGGTCACGGCACCGATGAACCTGGTGCGCAACCGCAAGTCGCGCCCCGACGCATGGGAATCGCAAGTCATATCCGACCACCTGCTGTCGCCGGACTGGCAGAAGGGCGCCGTCTTTTCCGCCGCGACCGAAACCGGTGGGCGGCAGGCCTTTCGCGTGATGGTTCCGGAATACTACACCGAGGGCTGCCTGGCCTGCCACGGCGCGCCGGCAGGCGAGGTCGACATCACCGGCTATCCGAAAGAGGGTGGCGCGCTGGGCGATCTGGGCGGCGTGATCAGCATCACCCTTTTCCCGTAGGCCCCTGATGTTGCTGATGCAGCGGGCAGCCGATGTGCTGGGGCGGGTGTCGATCTTCGCGCGCCTTGCGTTTCTTGCCGCCATCCTGCTTGCAGCGCTGATCGGGTCGAACGCCTACCTTTCGCAACGGTTGTCGCGCAACGCAAATGCCATCGCAGAAGAGGTGGAACGCGTGGGCGAGCTGCGCCAGGCCTATTCCGCCGCCGCCCGGTTCGGCGAGCTGAAATACTGGCTGTCGGACCTTGCCGTCAGCCTGCTCATGCGGTCGGAAAACAATGCGATGGCGGCCCGCGACGCCCTGATGGCCGACCTTGCGGCCCTGGAACCCATCGCCCCGGGCAGCGTCAAGCTGATCCGCGGCGAGGTTGCCGCCCTGCTGGAACAGGCCTTCCTTGCGGTCGACGCCTACAGCCAGGATCAGCGCGTACTGGGCAATTCGCTGGTCGCCCAGGGCCAGATTCATATCCTGAACGTCGATGCGGAACTCGGGATGCTGGTCGACCGGCTCGAGGCGCAGGCCGTCTCGACCGGACAGGACGCCCTGACATCTGCCACCTCGGCGGTTGGCCGGGCCACGCAGATCTCGGTCGTGGCGGCGATCCTGGGGCTTTTGCTGACGCTGGGGATCATCGCCACGATCACCAAGCCCCTGCGCCGCGTGATGTCGGCCATGACCGAGATTACCGGCGGCAACCTCGCCACCCCCATCCCCGAGGTCGGGCGCGACGAGATCGGCGCGATGAGCCGCACCCTCGGCCTGTTCCAGGACAGCCTGAGGGAACGCGAGGCCCTGGCCGAACGGCAGCGCGAACTTGTCGCCAGCCTGGCCGAGGCGCGGGACGAGGCGATGCGCGCCACCACGGCGAAAAGCCAGTTCCTGGCCAGCATGAGCCACGAAATCCGCACGCCGATGAACGGCATCATCGGGATGAGCAACCTGCTGCTCGACACCGACCTGCCGCCGGAACAGGCCGAATACGCCCGCACGATCAACGACAGTGCCGAAAGCCTGCTGACCATCCTGAACGACATCCTCGATTTTTCGAAGGTCGAAGCAGGCAAGCTTGATCTGGAACATGTGGCCTTCGATTTGCGCGAGTGCATCGAGGGCGCGCTCGATCTGGTGGCGATGGCGGCGGGGCGCAAGGGCCTCGATCTGGCCTATGTGATCGAAACCGACGTGCCGCCGCGCATCGTGTCCGACCCCACGCGGCTGCGGCAGATCCAGCTCAACCTGCTGAACAACGCGATCAACTTAACCCAAACCCGCGAGGTGATCCTGACCGGCGCGCGCGCCGTCGCCGCCCCCCCCCGGGGCCCCCCCGACC
>JBJOQI010000102.1:0-6084 GCA_046050045.1 Pseudomonadota bacterium
GCCATCGTCGATCTGCGGAACCAGTGCCGGGCCGTGTCGCATGTCCTGCCCCTACATTGGAAAGGTGCAGCGACTTATCCCCTTGAAATCCGAAGTTTCCGTTAAGCCGTTCCGGTTACCGGCCAGCCCCGTGGCGCGTCCGGGCAAAGGCGCCGATCTCGGCCAGCAGCGCGCGAAAGCGTTCCGGCGGTTCGGCCCCGCCGCTGATCCAGGGGTAGAGATCCTGATCGTTCTCGGACAACAGCGCGTCGTAGAGGTCGAGCGCCGGACTATCCATCGCCGCCAGCCGTGCATCGGCGAAGGGCCCGAGGATCAGGTCCATCTCCTTGGTGCCGCGCCGCCAGCTGCGCATCGCCATGCGCTTCAGCCTTGCGTCCTGCGTTTCCGCCACTCTGTTCCCCTTACAATTCGCGCCTTGATCCCCTGCCGGGCCGGTCATATGAGAGGGCGCCCTCAAGATCAAACCGGAGTTTCGTCATGGCCTTCCTGTCCGACACGCTCGCCCGCGTCAAACCCTCGGCCACCATCGCCGTGACGAACAAGGCGCGCGAGTTGCAGGCGGCGGGCCGGGACGTGATTGGCCTTGGCGCGGGCGAGCCGGATTTCGACACGCCGCAGAACATCAAGGATGCGGCCAAGGCCGCGATCGACGGGGGCCGGACCAAATATACCGCTGTCGACGGCATCCCCGAGCTGAAGGCCGCGATCTGCGCCAAGTTCAAGCGCGAGAACGGGCTGACCTATAGCCCCGCCCAGGTGACCGTGGGCACGGGCGGCAAGCAAGTGCTCTACAACGCCTTCATGGCCACCCTGAACCCCGGCGACGAGGTCATCATCCCCGCGCCCTACTGGGTCAGCTACCCCGACATGGTGCTGCTGGCGGGTGGAACCCCCGTCACCGTGCCCTGCGGGATCGAGACGAACTTCAAGATGACGCCCGCGCAGCTGGAGGCCGCGATCACGCCGAAGACGAAGTGGTTCATCTTCAACAGCCCCTCGAACCCGACCGGCGCCGGCTACACCCGGGCCGAGCTCAAGGCGCTGACCGACGTGCTGATGCGCCACCCGCAGGTCTGGGTGATGTCGGATGACATGTACGAACACCTCGTCTTCGACGACTTCGAATTCGTGACGCCCGCGCAGGTGGAGCCGGGGCTTTACGACCGGACGCTGACCTGCAACGGCGTCAGCAAGGCCTATGCGATGACCGGCTGGCGCATCGGCTATGCTGGCGGACCTGCCCATCTGATCAAGGCGATGGGCACGATCCAGTCGCAGTCGACCTCGAACCCGTCCTCGATCGCGCAATATGCCGCGGTCGAGGCGCTGAACGGCGATCAGGGCTTCCTGCCCGAGTTCCGCAAGGCCTTCCAGCGGCGGCGCGATCTGGTCGTGTCGATGCTGAACCAGGCCAAGGGCATCCGCTGCCCGAAGCCCGAGGGTGCCTTCTACGTCTATCCCGACATCTCGGCCTGCATCGGCAAGACGACTGCCGCGGGCACGATGCTGACGGATGACGAGACCTTCGCCACCGCGCTGCTGGAGGAACAGGGCGTTGCCGTCGTCTTCGGATCGGCCTTCGGGCTTTCGCCGAACTTCCGCGTCAGCTACGCTACCTCGGACAAGGTGCTGGAAGAGGCCTGCCGCCGCATCCAGACCTTCTGTGCGGGGCTGAAGTAAGGGCGGGGGAATGCCGGGCGATCTGCCGGACTACTACTTCCGGGTGCGCGAGAACGGTGCGGCGGTGTTCCGGGTCGATACCGAAAACCGTCAGCGCCGGATCGAGATGGACCAGATCGCACTGGTGAACGTCCGCAATGGCGAGATCAAGCCGCATGGCGAGCGCAAGCTGACACCCGAGGACATGGGCGTGATCCGCGACTGGCTGGCGAGGCGGCAAGAGACCCTCGCCCGCCGCGATCTGGACGACATCCACCGCGCCATCGACCACATGAACCTGACGGCCGCCTGGGCACAGTCGAAGGCCACGGACGAACAACTCGACGACGTGACCGACGCGCTCTTGCTGGCGATGCACGACCTGCGCAGCGTGCTGGTGCGGCGCAAGGCCGAACGTCTGGGCCGCGAGGCCGATCCGGCAGGGTAGAAGCCCGGTCTTTCGCGGAAGGATCGCGCCTCAGGCCGAGGCGTTGATCCAGTGGCGCCGCCCCCAGAACCGCAGCGACAGCGCGACCCAGACGGCGGTCAGCCCCGCCACGAGGCCCCACCAGACCCCGACCCCGCCCAGATCGGCGACAAAGCCCAGCAGATAGGCGACCGGCATCCCGATCACCCAGTAGCCGACGATCGCGATGACCATGGGCACCCGGGTGTCATGCACCCCGCGCAGCAGGCCGATGGCCATGGCCTGCCCGCCGTCGGCGACCTGGAACAGTGCGGCCATCGACAGCAGAACGACACCGGCCGCGATCACCGCCGGCGTCTCGGGGTCGGCCGGATCGAGGAAAAGCCGCAGCAGCGGCCCGGGTACCAGAAGAAAGAGCGTCATCGTCATCAGCGCGAAGCCGACCGACATCGTGACGGCCGCCAGCGCCCCGTCGCGCAGCGCCTGCGGGTCGCCCCGGCCGATGGCCTGACCGGCCTTGATCGTCGCGGCATTCGACATGCCGAGGTGGAACAGGAAGGTGATGGCCGCCAGCTGCAGCGCAATCCCATGCGCGGCCAGAACCGTGGCCCCGATCCAGCCCATCATGATCGCCGCCCCGCTGAACAGCGCGACCTCGGCCAGCACCTGCAGCCCGATCGGCCAGCCCATGCGGTAGACCTTGCCAAAGGCCGCCCAGTCGGGGCGCCAGAACCGCGCCAGAAGGTCATGTTCGGGGAACACCCGAAGTGCGTAGAGCGTCAGGATCAGAAGCACCGCGCTGTCGGTCAGCAGGGTCGAGATGGCGGCCCCGCGGATCCCCATCTCGGGGAAGCCGAGGTTGCCGAAGATCAGCACCCAGTTGATCCCGGCGTGGATCACCACGGCAGCCAGCGTGACCCAGAGCACGACGCCCGTGCGTTCAAGCGCGGACAGGTAGGACCGGACGAGGAAGATCAGCAGTGTCGGAAAGACGCTCCACCCCGCGATCATCAGGTAGTCGCCCGCCAGTTCCGCCACGCGCGGCTCCTGCCCGATGGCCAGCAGGATCGGCTCGGCCAGCAGGTAGATCGGCGTGACCATCGCGGCGTAGATCAGCGTCAGCCAGACCGCCATGCGGGTGACGCGGCGGACCTGCCGCTCGTCGCCTTGCGCCATTGCCGTTGCGACAAGCGCTGGCAGCGCGCTGCCAAAGCCCGTGCCGACGATGAAGAGCGTGAACCAGAAGGCCCCGGCCAGCACCATCGCCGCCAGATCCTCGACCCCGTACCAGCCCATCATGACCGTGTCGGTCATGTGGATGAACAGACCCGTCAGGTGGCTGCCGACCAGCGGCAACCCCAGCACGAGCAGCCCACGGGCGTGGGGCAGGTATGTCGAGAATTTGGCCATCGGAGCGGGATACAGGCTAACCCGCCCAAGAGCAAGGATCACACCGTTCGAATGATAAGCATCGCGGCGAGGGTGACGACCAGGCCGCCCGCCACGATCTCGGCCAGGGGAACGGCAAGGGCAAGCGCTGGCGATCCGGCCAGGCTGGCAAACAGCCCCTCGCGCATCGAGACGGCCCCGGCGGCGACCGCGATGGTGATGATCGCGGTGCCAAGCGCCATGGCAAAGGCGGCGGCGATGCCCGCCAGCGGAATGCCCATGGCAAAGGTCAGGACCAGCACGAAAAGCGCCCCCGTGCAGGGGCGGATCGCGACTGCGCCCACCAGCATGGCCAGTTCACGCCAGCCTTGCGCGCGGGCGATGGCATCCGCGTCGGGCAGGTGCGCATGGTCGCAGTCGGGTCCGTGGACGTGTTCGTGGTGGTGGTGGCCGTGGCCGTGGTGATGCCCCTGTCCGCCCCGGCCCTGCGCCGCAAGGTGCCGCAGCCCGCGCAGGGCGAGCCACAGGCCGATCAGCCCGATCAGGCCATAGCTGAGCGGCTCAAGCGTCCGGTCGGCAAGGTCCGTTACGCGCTCGCGCGCCCAGCCGAGCATGGCGAAGGCGACCGCGACGAACAGGATGGCGGTCACCGCCTGCGCAAGGCTCGACACCAGAGCGATCGTGGCCAGCCGCCCGACGCCCACGCGGCGGCCAAGCCCGTAGCCGCCGATCAGGAACTTGCCGTGCCCCGGCCCGGCGGCATGGGCCACGCCATAGCCGAAGGACAGGGCCAGAAGGCCCAGCACGGCCGCCGTCTCTCCGCCTTTCAGCGCCCGCAGCGACCGCGCCATGTCGGTCTGGAACCCACGCTGCGCCTCGGCGGCGAGACGGGCGATGACCTCGAACCCGCCGGACAGCCAGAGCGCGGCGACCAGCACCGCCACCAGCACCCCGGCCAGAACAATCAGCGCCCGCATGTCAGCCGGATCTCCTCGGCAAAGCCCGCGCCCACGTCGCCCAGCCCGAAATCGTCAAGGTTGTCGCCCGGCGCATATTCCTTGAGCGAGGCCTGAAGCTCTGCCGCCGCGGCGTCGAGGTCGGGCACGAACACCTCGGCCCGGCAATCGTCGCGCCCGGTGAACGCCACCCGGGGGTCGATGGCATAGGCGACATAATAGCCCGGATCGTAGGACTGGATCACCACCTCGGCCTTTGCGGGGTCGAGCGGCGCTGTCAGCGTCCGGGTATGGCGCGACCAGAGGCGACCGTCGCTCCAGCCGTCTTCCCAGCCGGTGGGCGTGGGGTCCAGCGCCACGGGCGCGCCACCCGAAAGGATATAGGTATCGCCGTCGTAGTCCTCGGGCCAATTGCTGTCGAAACCGGCGAGCGGCGCGAATTCATCCGCGCTCACGCTGCCGTCGCCGTCGGTATCGGCCCCCCGCTCCTCGACGGTCATCAGGCTGAAAAGGTCGTCATAGGTCCAGGTGACGCGCAGCGCCGTCACCTGCCCCGCCGCGTCGAAGATCACCTCGACGGCCGTATCGGTGAAGACATGCGGATGGGCCATGGCGGCAGGAGGAACCTGCGCAAGGGCGAAAGAAAGGGCAGCCAGGGGTGTTGCACGCATTCCGCAAGGCTAAGCCCGCCGCGCAGACGCTTCAAGGGCAGCCCGCGGCCGGGCTGGCAGAGCGGCAGCCTTCTGCTAGGTTCGCACGAACACTTCCGTCCCGAAGGGAGCTTTGGGCCCATGACCCTGCGTTCCGGACTGCTGCTTTCAGTTGCCGTCGCCACGCCCGCAATGGCGGCCCCGCCTGCCGATCCCGAGGCCCTCGGCCAGGCCTGGTGCGCAGCTGTGCTGGCCTTTGACGAAGCCGCGGCCGAGGCGCTGATGTCCGACAGCCTGCGCGATGCCGTGGCCCGCGCCCGCAGTGCCGATGCCGCCTTCCGGCAAGAGCACCCGGACGACAAGCCACCGCTCGGCGACGGCCTCGCACTGGCGGCTTTTCCCGACACGCCCGCGACATGCCGTGTCACGCCCGCAGCAGAAGGTATCGAGATCCGTTATGTATTCCCCGACACCCCGGATGCTGACTGGATCGACCGGCTGTTGACGGCACCGACCGCCGAAGGTCTGGCCGTTGTAGACGTACTTTTTGCGCCGGACTACCGCGGCAGTCTTGCGCTCTGGCTCGACGGGGTAGCAATGGCCGCCGACGCGCGCTAGCGCAGGATCGACGGCCAGTTGTGCGCCGGCTGGTAGCCCAGCAACCGCTTTGCCTTTTCGTTGGCATAGAAGGTCTCGCGCCGGCCCATCGCGCGTTTCACCGGCACGCCCTTGTAGAATTGGTCGATGATTGCGTCGTTGTCCATGTCGACCGAGTGATCATCGTTCGAGACGTTGAAGACCTGATAGCCAAGCCCGTCGGTCCTCAGGCCGCAGTCCACAATCTGCGCCAGATCGCGCGCGTCGATATAGGCGAAGATGTTGCGCCGCCGGACCTCCGGATTGGCGAAGTAGGCCGGAAAATTCTGCGCGTATTCATGTTGTTGTTTGTATTTGTTGATGTGTTTAGTATAGTTTTGTGTCCTTTTTTGGTATTGGTTATAAT
>JBJOQI010000103.1:0-6684 GCA_046050045.1 Pseudomonadota bacterium
GTGATCATCCTCCTCGGGCCTCCGGGCGCCGGGAAGGGCACACAGGCGCGCATGCTGGAAGAGCGGTTCGGGCTGGTGCAGCTGTCGACCGGCGACCTGCTGCGCGGCGCGGTGGCGGCGGGCACGCCTGCGGGCCTTGCCGCCAAGGCGGTCATGGAGGCGGGCGGGCTGGTCAGCGACGAGATCGTGCTGGCGGTGCTCAGGGACCGGATGGCCGCGCCCGATGTGGCGCAGGGCGTCATCCTTGACGGCTTTCCGCGCACGGCCGGTCAGGCCGAGGCGCTCGACACGATGCTGGCAGCGGCGGGACAGCGCGTCACCGCCGCGATCAGCCTCGAGGTCGACGATGCCGCGATGGTCGGCCGGATTTCCGGCCGCTACACCTGCGCGGATTGCGGCGAGGGGTACCACGACGAATTCAAGCGCCCGGCGAATGCCGGCACTTGCGACAGATGCGGCGGGGCGTCGTTCAAGCGGCGTGCCGACGACAAGGCCGAGACGGTCATGGCCAGGCTTCAGGCCTACCATGCCCAGACGGCGCCGCTGATCCGCCACTACGACGGGCAGGGCCTGCTGAAACGGGTCGATGCGATGGGCTCCATCGCCGCGATCGGTGACGCGCTTTGCCAGATCGTCGAGGGCGTCTCGGCCTGAAGGAGGCTGCGCGCGGGGGGCGATATCCCCGGGCGCAGGACGAGGGGAAAGACCAGATCCGCCCCTGCAGAGGCGAAACCGGGCTTCGGCACGGAACGGGAGAGTCTTGCCGCGGTTCGGCAGGGCGGACAGGTCGCAACAAGCGCCGGCAGAAACCGGCGAACATGGAGGACGGCACATGGCCACCACTGCAACCGACGTGAGCGCACGCTCGCGTCCGATGACCGGAGAGGAGAAGAAGGTTATCCTTGCTTCCTCGGCCGGCACGATCTTCGAATGGTACGACTTCTACCTGTACGGTTCGCTCGCCGCGATCATCGGCGCCCAGTTCTTCACGCCCTTCCCGGAAGCCACGCGCAACGTCTTTGCGCTTCTGGCCTTCGCGGCTGGCTTCATCGTGCGCCCCTTCGGCGCGCTCGTGTTCGGTGCGCTGGGCGACCTGATCGGCCGCAAGTACACCTTCCTGACCACGATCCTCATCATGGGCCTGTCGACCTTCCTCGTCGGCCTTCTGCCCAGCTACTATTCCTGGGGCATCGCCGCGCCGATCATCCTGATCGCGCTGCGCATGCTGCAGGGTCTGGCGCTTGGCGGCGAATATGGCGGCGCGGCCGTCTACGTCGCCGAACACGCGCCCCAGAACCAGCGCGGCTACTTCACCTCCTTCATCCAGACGACCGCGACGCTCGGCCTACTTCTGTCGCTGATCGTCATCATCTCGGTGCAGGGCTACATCAACGGCAACTTCCCCGACCAGCCGGTGCTCGACGCCGCCGGGGCCGCCGTGATGAACGCCGACGGCACGCCGTCGATGATGAAGGCCTTCAACGCCTGGGGCTGGCGCGTTCCGTTCCTCGGCTCGATCTTCCTGCTGCTCATCTCGCTCTACATCCGGCTTCAGATGAATGAATCGCCGGCCTTCAAGAAGATGAAGGAAGAGGGCGCCCAGTCCAAAGCCCCGCTGCGCGAGGCCTTCGGCAACTGGAAGAACGGCAAGATCGCCCTGATCGCCCTGCTCGGCCTCACTGCCGGACAGGCCGTGGTCTGGTACTCGGGCCAGTTCTACGCACTGTTCTTCATGCAGAACATCGTCAAGGTCGACAGCTTCACGGCCAACGTCTTCGTGGCCTGGTCGCTGATCCTCGGGACCGGCGGCTTCATCTTCTTCGGCTCGCTGTCCGACCGCATCGGCCGCAAGCCGATCATCCTGGCGGGCTGCCTTCTGGCCGCGGTGACCTACATGTGGGTCTTCCCGCTGCTGACGAAGACCGCCAACCCGGTCCTCTACGCGGCCCAGCAGACCGAAGTGACCGTGACGGCCGACCCGGCAGACTGCTCGTTCCAGTTCAACCCGGTCGGTACCGCCAAGTTCACCAACTCCTGCGACATCGCCAAGGCGCTTCTGTCGAAGACCTCGGTGAACTCGACCACGGTGGACGCTGCCGCGGGCACTGTCGCCACGATCAAGATCGGCGAAACCGAAATCGCGGCCTATGACGGCACTGCCAACGCCGCCGCGATCAAGGACCTGACGGCGAAACTGGAAGAGGCCAAGACCGGCACCGACCAGGCCGCCATCGACGCAGCCCAGGCCGCGCTCGACAAGGAAAAGGGCCTCGCCGGCGCCTTCACCAAGGGTGTCAACGACGCGCTCGCCGCCGCCGGCTACCCGATGGTGGCCGCCGACAACACCTCGATCGCCAAGGCCGAGCACTTCCTCGACATCTTCACCGGCCAGAAGATCACGATCATCCTGATCCTGACCTATCTGATCATCCTGGTGACGATGGTCTACGGACCGATCGCGGCCATGCTGGTCGAGCTTTACCCGACCCGGATCCGCTACTCGGGCCTGTCGCTGCCCTACCACATCGGCAACGGCTGGTTCGGCGGCCTCCTGCCCGCAACCGCCTTCGCCATCTCGGCGCAGTCTGGCAACATCTACGCGGGCCTCTGGTACGCCATCATAGTGGCGCTGATGACCGTGGTGATCGGCGCACTCTTCGTGCCGGGCGGCACCCACAAGAAGAACATCTTCGCGGACGACAACCGCTAAGACCTTCCCGGCCCCGGCGGTCCGCCGCCGGGGTCACCCCGATCATCGGCTGCCGATCAGGGGCTCGGGCCAGCGGCCGCCCGCGCGCCTCATCCGCAGCAGGAACCGCAAGGCGGGGCAATGACCGCAGCCCATGCGCAGAAAAGGGTGCTCGTCGTCGAGGACGAGGACAACATCGCCATCGCGCTCGATTACCTTCTGACGCGCGAAGGCTACCGCCATGAACGCGTGGCCAGCGGCGACGCGGCACTGGGCCGGATCCGGGCAAGCCGGCCCGATCTCGTCCTGCTCGACGTGATGCTGCCGGGTGCCTCGGGCTACGACATCTGCGAAGGCGTGCGCCGCGATCCCGCGCTCTCGGGCGTGCGCATCCTGATGATGACGGCGCGCGGCTCGGTCGTCGAACGCCGGCGCGGGATCGAGCTTGGGGCCGACGGCTTCATCGCCAAGCCGTTCGAGCTCAAGGCCCTGCGCGACGAGGTGCGGCGCATCCTCGGCTGACCGCAGGGTCGGCCGTCAGCCGAAGGGGTCTGCCGGATAGCCCACGCCGGTCAGGTACAGTCCCTGCGGCGGGCAGACCGGGCCACAGGCGGCGCGGTCGCGGGCCGCAAGCGCCTCGGCCACGCGGGCCGGTTCCCAGGCACCCGCGCCCACCCGTTCCAGCGTGCCCACGATCGAGCGCACCTGATTGTGCAGGAAGCTGCGCGCCCGCAGGGCAAAGCGGTATTCGATGCCGTGCGGATCCGCGGTTTCCGCGATCGCGATCTCGTCCAGCGTCTTCACCGGGCTGTCGGACTGGCACATGGCCGAGCGGAAGGTGGTGAAGTCGTGCCGCCCGATCAGATGCGCCGCCCCGGCCCGCATCGCCGTGGCGTCGAGCGGGTTCAGCACCTGCCAGACCAGCCCCCTGTCATGCGTCGCAGGCGCGCGGCGGACGAGCAGGCGGAACAGATAGCGCCGCTCGATGGCCGAGAAGCGGGCGTGGAAGTCGTCCGCCACCCGCGCGGCGGCCAGAATGGCGACGGGGTGGGGCTTCAGGTGCCAGTTCAGCGCCTCGGTCAGGCGGAACGGGTCCCAGTCGCGCGCCAGATCGCAATGCGCGACCTGCCCCGTCGCATGCACGCCTGCGTCGGTGCGGCCGGCAGCGCCGATGCCGGTGGCCTCGGGGTCGAGCCTGCGGATCGCGGTCTCGACTGCCTCCTGCACCGAAAGCTGGCCTTGCTGGCGCTGCCAGCCGGCGAACGGCCCCCCGTGGTATTCGATCTTCAGCGCATATCTCGGCATGGGGCCGTCATGCCGAAAGCCTGCCGGTTTGGCAATTGCGGGGGTGCAGCATATGTTGTGCGGATCAAGACGAGGGACGGCCGGATTTGGGCATCACCGATATCGCCGAAGGCCTGACGCGGCAGGTCGAAAACCTGTCTGCGGGGATCAGCGAGGCCCTGTTCGAGCCGGTGATCCGGCTTGGCGTCACCGGGCTGGCGCGGTCGGGCAAGACGGTGTTCATCACCGGGCTGGTGGCGAACCTGCTTGACCGGGGCCGGATGCCCGCACTGCGCGCCGAGGCCGAGGGGCGCATCCAGTCGGTGATGCTGCGCCCGCAGCCCGACGACACCGTGCCGCGCTTCGACTTCGAGACGCATCTGGCGGCGATGACCGGCACGGCCCCGCGCTGGCCCGACAGCACGCGCGCGGTCAGCGAGCTGCGGCTGTCCTTTCGCGTAACCTCGGGCGGGATCCTCGGCGGGTTCCGCGGGCCGCGCACCGTGCACCTCGACATCGTCGACTATCCGGGGGAATGGCTTCTCGACCTCGCCCTGCTCGACAAGACCTATGACCAGTGGTCCGCCGAGGTTCTGGCCCGGATCGCGCCGCGCGCCGAGGCGGCGGGGTTCCGGGACACGCTGTCGGGCATCGACCCCGCGGCGCGGCACGACGAGGCGCTGGCGCAGCGGCTGGCCCTGTCCTTCACCGGCTATCTCAGGGCCGCGCGGGCGGCGGGCTTCTCCGACTGCGCGCCGGGGCGCTTCCTGCTGCCCGGAGAGCTCGAGGGCTCGCCCGTCCTGACCTTCGCACCCCTGCCCGAGGGCACGGCCGGGCGGTCGAGCCTGCGCCGCGAGATGGCGCGGCGGTTCGATGCCTACAAGGCGAAGGTGGTGAAGCCCTTCTTCCGCGACCATTTCTCAAAGGTGGACCGGCAGGTGGTGCTGGTCGATGCCTTGGGCGCGATCCATGCGGGGCCGCGCGCGGTCGAGGACTTGCGGCAGGCGATGGCCGACCTCCTGCGCGCCTTCCGGCCCGGCAAGGCCAGCTGGCTGGGGTCGGTCCTGGGTGCCCGGCGCGTGGAGCGGATCCTGTTTGCGGCAACCAAGGCCGACCATATCCACCACGAACAGCACACGCGGCTGACCGCGATCATGGCCGCCCTGATGCGCGAGGCCAGGGACCGCGCCGCCTTCTCGGGCGCCGATGTCGCGGCGATGTCGGTCGCCGGAATGCGCGCGACGGTCGAGGATCTGCTGCGCCACGACGGGGCCGACCTGCCCGCCGTCCGGGGCATGCAGGCCAATGGCAAGCCTGCGGCCTTCTACCCCGGCGAGTTGCCGGCCGACCCCGCCGCGATCCTGACCCCTGCGCGCGAAGGTGCGCCGCGCTGGCTCGACGGCGACTATGGTGCGATGGCGATGCAGCCCGCCCGGGTCACGCTGAAACCCGGCGAGGGGCCGCCGCACATCCGGCTCGACCGCGCCGCCGAATTCCTGATCGGAGACCGGCTGTGAGCGCGGTGTTGGCCCCCGCGACGCCCGGGGACGCGGCGGCGCTGGGCGCGATCCTGTCGGACTGGATCGACGCGACCGGCTGGCTGCCCCGCCTGCACACGCGGGACGAGGACCGGGGCTTTGTCGCGCATCTGATCGCGGCGCATCAGGTGATCGTGGCGCGGGATGGCGGGGGGCCTGCGGGTTTCATCGTGATCGACGGCACGACGATTTCGGCGCTGTATCTCGCCCAAGCCGCGCGCGGCCGGGGCATCGGCGCGCAGCTTCTGTCGGCTGCGAAGTCGGGGCGCGAGACCCTTTCGCTCTGGACCTTTCAGGCCAACGCGGGGGCGCGGCGGTTCTACCTGCGCGAGGGGTTCCGCGAAGTGGAATGGACGGACGGCGCGGGCAATGAGGCCCTGCTGCCCGACGTCAGACTGGAATGGAGGCGGGCATGAGCGCGCGCAAGGGGCCGGTGCTGATCGAACTGGACGAGGCCGCGCCCAGCCCGTCGGATGCGCTGCCGGTGCCGGATGTGGCCGCGCTGCCCGAGGGGCGGGCGATGCAGACGCTGGCGGGGCTGGCCGCGCGGCGGGGGCCTTCCGGCCTTGCGCGGTTCTTCTGGGGCAGCCTCTCGGCCTTCCTGATGTTCTGGCTTTCGGTCGGGGCCTGGACCTTTGTCGAGGGGCTGCTGGCGCGCAATCCGCCGCTGGGCTGGATCGCGGCGGTGTTGACCGGGGCCTTCGTGCTGGCCCTGGCGCTCGTCGGTCTGCGCGAGCTTGCCGGATACGCCCGCCTCGCGCGGCTTGACCGGGTGCATGCCGAGGCGCGGGCGGCCATCGCCTCGGGCGATCTGGCGGCAGCGCGGAAGGTGACGGGGCACCTCATCGGGCTTTACGCGGGCCGCCCGGACCTCGCCTGGGGGCTGAGTCGGCTGAAGGAGCGCGAGGCGCAGGCGATGGATGCCGACACGCTGCTGCATCTGGCCGAGGGCGAGTTGATGGGTCCGCTCGACCAGGCCGCGCGGCGCGAGATCGAGGCCGCGGCGCGGCAGGTGGCGACGGTGACGGCGCTGGTGCCGCTGGCGCTGGCCGACGTGGTGGCGGCGCTGGCCGCGAACCTGCGGATGATCCGGCGGATCGCCGAAATCTACGGCGGGCGGGCCGGCACCTTCGGCGGCTGGCGGCTGACGCGGACGGTGTTCACGCACCTTCT
>JBJOQI010000104.1:0-15504 GCA_046050045.1 Pseudomonadota bacterium
GTGCTGATGCAGAACGGCGCGTCCGAGGTCCATTCCTACATCACCCACGGCGTCCTATCGGGCCCGGCGGTCGAACGGGTGACGAACTCAGTCATGAAGTCGCTGGTCATCACCGACTCGATCGAACCGACCGAGGCGGTGAAGAAGGCCAAGAACATCCGCATCGTCCCCACCGCACCGATGTTCGCCCAGGCCATCCTGAACATCTGGAACGGCACGTCGGTCTCGTCGCTCTTCGACGCCGAGACACTCACCCCGATCTACGAAGGCATGTATTCGCGGGGCTGACGCCACAGGCGGGCTATACATCGCCCTCCAAAGCCTTTAGGTGCCGTCCGTCCCGCATCCCCCGTGCGGGCGCGCCGCTGGCCCGCACCCGGGACCGGCGGCCCTGACAGGACGATGACCCGATGACCGAGATGCCCCAGATCGTGCCGACGCTTGCCGCAACGCTTGCCGCGCGCGGCTACGACACCCTGACCCCGGTGCAGCTGGCGGTGCTCGACCCGGGCCTCGGCGCGGCGGACCTGCTGGTCTCGGCGCAGACCGGCTCGGGCAAGACCGTGGGCTTCGGCCTCGCCATCGCTCCCACGATCCTCGACGAGGCGGGCCTGCTCGGCCCCGCCGCCTCGCCGCTGGCGCTGGTCATCGCGCCGACGCGGGAACTGGCGCTGCAGGTCAAGCGGGAACTCGGCTGGCTTTACGAACAGGCCGGGGCCACCATGGCCTCCTGCGTCGGCGGCATGGACATGCGCGACGAACGCCGCGCGCTCGACCGCGGCGCGCATATCGTGGTCGCCACGCCGGGGCGCCTGCGCGACCACATCCAGCGCACGAGTATCGACCTGACCTCGGTCCGCGCCGTGGTGCTGGACGAGGCCGACGAAATGCTCGACCTCGGCTTCCGCGAGGATCTGGAGTTCATCCTCGGCCAACTGCCCGAAACCCGCCGCACGCTGATGTTCTCGGCCACCGTGCCGCGCGGCATCGCGCTGCTGGCGCAGAGCTACCAGAAGGACGCGGTGCGCATCACCACCGTGACCGACCGCGAACAGCATGCCGACATCGCCTATCGCGCGCTGGTGGTGGCCCCGGTCGACGTCGAAAACGCGGTCGTCAACGTCCTGCGCTACTACGAGGCGCCGAACGCCATCGTCTTCTGCAATACCCGCGCCACCGTCGCCCGCCTGGCAACCCGGCTGACCAACCGCGCCTTCCCGGTGGTGGCGCTGTCGGGCGAGCTCAGCCAGACCGAACGCACCCATGCCCTGCAAGCCATGCGCGACGGCCGCGCGCGGGTCTGCGTGGCCACCGACGTGGCTGCCCGCGGCATCGACCTGCCGAACCTCGACCTCGTGATCCATGCCGAACTGCCGACCAACGCCGATACGTTGCTGCACCGCTCGGGCCGGACCGGGCGCGCCGGGCGCAAGGGCACCTCGGCCCTGATCGTGCCGCGCAACGGCCGCAAGCGGGCCGAGAACCTGCTGCGTTATGCCAAGGTCGAGGCCGACTGGGGCCCCGCTCCCTCGGCCGACGAGGTGATGTCGCGCGACGATGCCCGCCTGATGACCGATCCGGTCTGGACGGACGCGCCCGCCGAACGCGACGCCGACCTCGCGATGCAGATCCTCGACCGCTTCTCGCCCGAACAGATCGCCGCGGCCTTCGTCCAGGTCTACCGCGGCAAGCGGTCCGCCCCCGAGGAACTGATGCCTCCCGACGCCAAGGGCGGCGAACGCCCGCCCTTCGGCCCGTCGCGCTGGTTCGCCCTGTCGATCGGGCGCGACCGCAACGCCGAGGCGAAGTGGCTTCTGCCGATGATCTGCCGCAAGACCGGCCTGACCCGGGACGAGATCGGCGCGATCCGGATGCAGGACAGCGAGACCTGGGTCGAGGTGCTGGAAAGCCGCGCCGACCGGCTCGACAAGCTGGCCGCCTCGGGCGAGGAATTCGACACCGGCATCACGATCCGCCCGCTTCCGGCCTCGCCCTACGGCGACCGCCCGCGCCCGCGCGACGACGCCCCCGCGGCCCCGTCGCGCCCCGGCCCACGTTTCGACGCCGGCCCGAAGAAGCCCCACCGCGGCAAGACCCATGACGCCCCGCGCGACGATGGGTTCCGCAAGGACGCCCCCCGGACTGAGACCCCCCGGACTGAGACCCCCCGCAAGGACATGCCCGCGCCGCGCCCGCATGTCGTGAAGCCACGCCCCCCCGCTCCGCACCCGATGGCGGCCCCGCCGACCAAGACCCCGCCGCGCGAGGCTCCTCCGCGCGAGGCCCCGCCGGCCGCAGCGCCAAAAGCAACGCCAAAGCCCCGCAAGCCCGCGACGTGGACGCCCGACAGCGCCGCCGCCGTCCTGTCCGAGGCCGAGGCCGCAAGGCCGCCGAAGTCCGCGCGCAAACCGGGGACGGCCAAGCCCGGCAAACCCGGCAAATCCTTCAAGACCGCAAAACCCGGAAAGCCCGGAAAACCCAGCCGCGCCGCACGCAAGGCCGCCAAGGCCCCGCCCGGCGGCAACGACGCCCCGCGCCGACGCGGGCGCTGAAGGGTCAGTACAGTTCCCAGTCGTCCTCGGACGAAACCTCGCCGATTGCCAGCCAGTCGGCACGGACACGCGCAACCCGCGTATCGCCCCAGGTGCGGAAGACGATCACGAACCCTTCGGGCGTGATCGTGTCGGCCGAGATGTCGGCGCGCTGGTTCGTCTTCTGGTCCATGTCCCACATCGAGATGTTCACATGGACGACGGGCTCGGTCTTGAAGGCCTCGGCAAAGGTCACGACCCGGCGCAATTCACGCGGGCCCTGCCCCGTCCACATCACGCCGCCATCCTGGAAATCCGAAAACAGCACCAGCGAGCCGCGATCGACCCCCATGATATGGCTGCTCAGCCGCCGCATTGTTCTCTCCAAAGACCTAATGACAATCTAGACAGGGATTGTGGAAAGAAAATGGCCCCAGAGCGGCAAGCTCCGGGGCCATGTGTCTTGGCGTGACAGGCGGGCCTCAGTGACCGGCGGCGGCCTTCAGGGCCTGCAGGTCGGCAACCAGCTTCATCGCGGCGTCCTTGCCGTCGGCGGCAGCCGAAGCGGCAGCCTCGGTCGCGGCGGCGATCAGCCCGTCGGCGACATCGGCGGTCATCTCGGCCACTGGCATCGCGCGTTCGGCCAGAACCGAGGTCGCGCCCGCGCCGATCTCGGCGAAACCGCCCGTCACGGCATAGCTCGACGAGCCTTCCGCCGTCACGACGGTCAGGATACCCGGACGCAGGGTCGTGATGACCGGCGCGTGGTCGGGCATCGCCGTCAGGTCGCCGTCGGCGCCCGGAATGCGGACCTCGCGCGCCTGAACCGAGGCAAGCCTCCGCTCAGGGGAAACAAGGTCGAACTGCATCGTGTCGGCCATCTCGCCCCCTTACGCCGCTTCCGCGGCCAGACGCTGCGCCTTGGCTTTCACTTCCTCGATGTCGCCCACCATGTAGAAGGCGGCTTCCGGCAGGTGGTCGTACTCGCCATTCACCACGGCCTTGAACGAGGCGATGGTCTTGTCGAGCGGAACCTGCACGCCGGGCGAACCGGTGAAGACCTGCGCCACGTCGAAGGGCTGCGACAGGAAGCGCTGGATCTTGCGGGCGCGGGCCACGGTCAGCTTGTCCTCTTCCGACAGTTCGTCCATCCCGAGGATGGCGATGATGTCCTGAAGCGACTTGTAGCGCTGCAGGATGCCCTGCACCGAACGCGCGGTCTGGTAGTGCTCTTCGCCCACGATCATCGGGTCCATCAGGCGCGAGGTCGAGTCGAGCGGGTCCACCGCCGGGTAGATCCCCAGTTCCGAGACCGCACGCGACAGAACCGTGGTGGCGTCGAGGTGCGCGAACGAGGTCGCGGGCGCCGGGTCGGTCAGGTCGTCGGCCGGCACGTAGATCGCCTGCACCGAGGTGATCGAACCCGCCTTGGTCGAGGTGATGCGTTCCTGCAGCGCGCCCATGTCGGTAGCCAGCGTCGGCTGGTAGCCCACGGCCGACGGGATGCGGCCCAGAAGCGCCGACACTTCCGAACCGGCCTGGGTGAAGCGGAAGATGTTGTCCACGAAGAACAGCACGTCCGTCCCCGACTGGTCGCGGAACTGCTCGGCTAGCGTCAGGCCGGTCAGCGCGACGCGGGCACGCGCGCCCGGCGGCTCGTTCATCTGGCCATAGACCAGGGCCACCTTCGACTCTTCCAGCTTGTCGATGTTGATGACGCCGGATTCGATGAATTCGTGATAGAGGTCGTTGCCCTCGCGGGTCCGTTCACCGACGCCCGCGAACACCGAATAGCCCGAGTGCACCTTGGCGACGTTGTTGATCAGTTCCTGGATCAGAACCGTCTTGCCCACGCCGGCACCGCCGAACAGGCCGATCTTGCCGCCCTTGGCGTAGGGGGCCAGCAGGTCGATGACCTTGATGCCGGTGACCAGGATCAGCGCGTCGGTCGACTGGCTGGCGAAGTCCGGGGCCGGCTGGTGGATGCCGCGGCGGACGTCGGTCTTGACCGGGCCCTTTTCGTCGATCGGCTCGCCGATCACGTTGATGATCCGGCCCAGCGTCGCGTCGCCCACCGGAACCGAGATCGGGGCGCCGGTGTCGGTCACGCCCGCGCCGCGGACGAGGCCTTCGGTCGCGTCCATCGCGATGGTGCGGACGGTGTTCTCGCCCAGGTGCTGCGCCACTTCCAGAACAAGGCGCTTGCCGTTGTTCGTGGTCTCAAGCGCGTTCAGGATCGCCGGCAGGTGGTCGTTGAACTGGACGTCCACGACCGCGCCGATGACCTGCGTGACCTTGCCAGTGGCGCCTGCCGCGGCGGCCGCTTTCGGTGCTCTTGCCATGATGTCTCTCCGGGTTCGTCAGAGCGCCTCGGCGCCCGAAATGATTTCGATAAGCTCTTTGGTGATCGCGGCCTGACGCGACCGGTTGTAGACGATCGTCAGCCGGTCGATCATGTCGCCCGCGTTGCGCGTCGCGTTGTCCATCGCGGACATCCGCGCGCCCTGCTCGGACGCCGCATTCTCCAGAAGCGCGGTAAACAGCTGCGTGGACACGCCACGCGGCAGAAGGTCGGCAAGGATGCCTTCCTCGGACGGTTCATAGTCGTAAAGCGCGTTCGTCGCCCCGCCCTCGAACACCGCCGGGATCACCTGCTTGGCGGTCGGGATCTGGCTGATCACCGACTGGAAGCGGTTGTAGAACATCGTCGCGACATCGAACTCGCCCGCGTCGAAGCGGGCCAGCAGGTCGCGCGCGATGCCCTGCGCGGTGTCGTAGCCCAGCTTCTTGACCACCGACAGGTCGACGTGACCGACGAAGTGATCCGCCAGGTCGCGCTTCAGCTGTTCGCGCCCCTTCTTGCCGACGGTCAGGATCTTGACCGTCTTGCCCTGCGCCAGCAGTTCGTTCGCCCGCGCCCGCGCCAGGCGGACGATGGTCGAGTTGAAGCCGCCGCAGAGGCCGCGCTCCGAGGTCATCACGACCAGCATGTGCACCTTGTCGTTGCCGGTTCCCGACAACAGCCGGGGCGCGCCCGCCGAGGTGCCGACGCCGGCCGCCAGGCCGGACATCACTGCGTTCATGCGTTCGGCATAGGGACGCGCAGCCTCCGCCGCTTCCTGCGCACGGCGCAGTTTCGCGGCGGCGACCATCTGCATCGCCTTGGTGATCTTGCGCGTCGACTTGACGCTCGCGATCCGGTTT
Organism: Pseudomonadota bacterium; assembly: GCA_046050045.1. Classification (GTDB taxonomy): domain Bacteria; phylum Pseudomonadota; class Alphaproteobacteria; order Rhodobacterales; family Rhodobacteraceae; genus JAOADN01. The sequence continues at coordinate 5,736 of JBJOQI010000104.1, forward strand.
TTTAGGGCCTTGAGGCTCGGCATCTACCCGAACTCCTTGCGGTTGGCTCAGGCGAAGGTCTTGGCGAAGGCATCCAGCGCGGCACGGATCGCCTTGTCGAGATCACCGGCAACCTTGCGGTCGTTGTTGGTGATGTCGTCCAGCAGTGCCTTGCAGTTCGTCCGCAGGTGCTTGAGCAGCCCGGCCTCGTAGCGGCCCACGTCACGCACCGCGACGTTGTCGAGATAGCCCTTGGTGCCCGCGAAGATGATGCAGACGATTTCCGCGTTGGTCAGCGGCGAATACTGCGCCTGCTTCATCAGTTCCGTCAGGCGCGCGCCGCGGTTCAGCAGCTTCTGCGTCGAGGCATCGAGGTCCGAGCCGAACTGCGCGAAGGCCGCCATCTCGCGGTACTGCGCCAGTTCCAGCTTCAGCGGGCCGGCGATCGACTTCATCGCGCTGGTCTGCGCAGCCGAACCCACGCGCGACACCGACAGGCCGGTGTTCACGGCCGGGCGGATGCCCTGGTAGAACAGTTCGCTTTCCAGGAAGATCTGGCCGTCGGTGATCGAGATCACGTTCGTCGGGATATAGGCCGAGATGTCGCCGGCCTGCGTCTCGATGATCGGGAGTGCCGTCAGCGAACCCGAGCCGTTGTCCTTGTTCAGCTTGGCCGAACGCTCCAGCAGGCGCGAGTGCAGGTAGAACACGTCGCCCGGATAGGCTTCGCGTCCCGGCGGACGGCGCAGCAGCAGCGACATCTGGCGATAGGCGACGGCCTGCTTGGACAGGTCATCGTAGATCATCAGCGCGTGGCGGCCGTTGTCGCGGAAGTACTCGCCGATCGCGGTCGCCGAATAGGGTGCCAGGAACTGCATCGGCGCGGGGTCCGAGGCGGTCGCGGCGACGACGATGGAATAGGCCATCGCGCCGGTTTCCTCGAGCTTCTTCACCAGCTGCGCCACGGTCGAGCGCTTCTGCCCGATCGCGACATAGACGCAGTAGAGCTTCTTCGATTCGTCCGAACCGGCGGCGTCGTTGTAGGACTTCTGGTTCAGGATCGTGTCGAGCGCCACGGCGGTCTTGCCGGTCTGGCGGTCGCCGATGATCAGTTCGCGCTGGCCGCGGCCGATCGGGGTCATCGCGTCGACCGACTTCAGGCCGGTCGCCATCGGCTCGCTCACCGACTTGCGCGGGATGATGCCGGGGGCCTTGACGTCGGCCACCGAGCGCTTCTTGGCGTTCAGCGGGCCCTTGCCGTCGATCGGGTTGCCGAGCGCGTCCACGACGCGGCCGAGCAGCTCGTCGCCCACCGGCACGTCCACAATGGCCTTGGTGCGCTTGACGGTGTCGCCTTCCTTGATCGAGCGGTCGTCGCCGAAGATCACGATACCGACGTTGTCGACTTCGAGGTTCAGCGCCATGCCGCGGATGCCGCCGGGGAATTCGACCATCTCGCCCGCCTGGACGTTGTCGAGCCCGTAGACGCGGGCGATACCGTCACCGACGGACAGCACGCGACCGACTTCGGCGACTTCGGCTTCCTTGCCGAAGTTCTTGATCTGGTCCTTGAGGATCGCAGAAATCTCGGCAGCTTGGATACCCATTATCCGACCTCTTTCATGGCATTCTGGAGGGACGCGAGCTTCGAGCGGATCGAGGTATCGATCATCTTCGAGCCCACCTTGACGATAAGACCGCCGATGAGGCTTTCATCGACGGCGACATTCAGTTTCACGGTCTTGCCGACGCTGGCCTTCAGCGTGGCCGCCAGCTTGTCGGACTGCGCCTTGGTCAGCGCCTCGGCGGCGGTGACCTCGGCGGTCACCTCGCCCTTCTCGTCCGCGATCATCGCGCGCAGGGCGGCGATCAGCTGCGGCAGCACGAACAGGCGGCGCTTGGCCCCCATCAGGCCGAGCGCACCCTTGACGGTGTCCGACAGGCCCATCTTTTCAGCCAGCGCGGCGATGGCCCGGCTTTGTTCGTCGCGGCTGTAGACCGGCGAGGAAATCAGTTCACGAACCTCGGCACTGCCCGAGACGAGCGCGTCGAGCGCATCGACGTCGGCCTCGAGGCCCTTGAGGTTCTTTGCGTCTTTCGCAAGGTCGAAAACGGCCGACGCATAGCGCGCGGCGATCCCTGCTGAAATCGAAGCTGGTTCGGACACGTCCACCCTTTCGATCTGCTGCCCCATCCCGGCGCAAAGCGCGCAAGGACCCTCTCATGCGTGGCCGCGCGGTTTTCGCGGCACGCCCTGAATCGCGGCGTCTCTAGCAGAGGGATGCCCACCCCGCAACCGCATTGCTCACGAATCCGCGAAGGCATTTCGGCCCCGTCTGCAACCCCGTCGCAGGGCCTGCCCGCGCATTCCGTCGCAGGGCTGTTGCAGCGGCCCTTCAGGCGGGCTCGGGCCGCGGCGCGGGCAGCACCTCCAGCCCCTTCAGCGGCCGCCTGACCGCCGCCCGCAGACCCGGCCGTTGCGGCGCGTGAACCTGCTTGGACACCTCCAGCAGCAGGATGCCCCCGGCCAGAGCGGTCGAGATCTTCTGCCCCATGTTTTCCCACATCTGCGCCGTGAGCAGCCTGAACCGCGCCTCGGACGGCGGGGCGTACAGCGCAGCGCGCTGGCGTTCCGGTGTGAAGTTGTGCCGGCGAAGCTGCGCCTCGAGCTGCCCCATGGTGAAGGGCCGGCCAAAGCCGAAGGGCGTCTTTTCCCGCCGCGACCACAGCCCCGCCCGGTTCGGCACGACAAAGACCGCGCGCCCCCCCGGCCCCAGCACCCGCCAGCATTCGTCCAGCAGCTCCGCCGGGTGCTCGCTCGTCTCCAGCCCGTGCATCACCACCAGCCGGTCCACCATCCCCGTCTCGACCGGCCAGCTTGTCTCCTCGCAAAGGACGGACACGTTCTCCATCCCCGCAGGCCAGGGCATCACCCCCTGCTGGCCCGGCATCAGCCCGATCACCCGCCGCGCATCCGCAAGGAAGGGGCGCAACAGCGGCACCGCAAAGCCGAATCCCACCACCGTCTGCCCCTTCGCCTCGGGCCAGAGCTCCACCAGCTTGTCGCGGATGGCCCGCTGCGCCACGCGGCCAAGCTGCGTGCGATAGTAGAAATTCCTCAGGTCGAGCACGTCGAGGTGCATTGCGTCCGACTTCCGGCTCCGCCAAGACTGGCCGCAACCTTATCCAGCATTGTCCGGAAAACGCCATGCCCCTGCAACTCGTCACCGTTCCCTGCCTGCAGGACAACTATGCCTACCTGATCCACGATGCCGCGACCGGGGCCACGGCGGTGATCGACGTGCCCGAGGCCGCGCCGATCCTGAACGCGCTGGCGGCGCAGGGCTGGAAGGCCAGCCACATCCTCATCACCCACCACCACGACGACCACATCCAGGGCGTCAAGGCGCTGGCCGCCGCCACCGGCGCCCGCGTCATCGGCGCCCGCGCCGACGCCCATCGCCTGCCCCCCCTCGACGAGGCGGTGGCCGAGGGCGACACCATCCGCATCGGCCTGCAGGAAGGCCATGTCATCGACGTCTCGGGCCACACCGTCGGCCACATCGCCTTCCACTTTCCGGACGCGAAGCTCGCCTTCACCGCCGACAGCCTGATGGCGCTCGGCTGCGGCCGCCTGTTCGAAGGACCGCCCGCGATGATGTGGGCCTCGCTCTCGAAGCTCGCGGCCCTGCCGGCCGACACGCTGATCTGCTCGGGCCACGAATACACCCAGTCGAACGGCCGTTTCGCCGTCACCATCGAACCCGGCAATCCCGACCTCCTGGCCCGCGTCGCCGCCATCGCCGCGGCGCGCGACAGGGGCGAGCCCACGGTCCCCTCGCTTCTGTCACTGGAACTTGCCAGCAACCCCTTCCTGCGCGCCCGCCTGCCGCAAGTGAAGGCCGCCATCGGCCTGCCCGCCGCCACCGACGCCGAGGCCTTCGCCGAAATCCGGGGGCGAAAGGACCGGTTCTGAGGCCGGGGCGCTGCCCGCCCTCACGGAACGGCGGCCACGGCCATCGCCGTGGCCCTGCGGCAAGGCTCCCTCTTCCATGCCGGGGCCCCAAAGCCCCGGCCAGCGCCCGCCCCGCCCCCAGGCGGGCGCTTCGCGCCGCCCGGGCCGGGCGCTGGCCTCGGTCGCTCGGGCTGACGCGGCTCTGCCTTACCTCCGTCACGGCACGGGCGAGAAAGGGTCAAGCCATTCCTGATCCGCCCTTCCTTCCGGTCACAAAGCGTGACAGCAGCGCGCCTTGCCGATCACATTTTGCCCGCCAACGCGGCGGCGCGGCAAAATGTGCGAGAAAACACTTGAAGCCGCCCGATTTCCACCGAAGTTTAATGCCATGAGGCAAGGGTGGGACCGGGGCCTCGCTGTCCCGATCCGCCCGCAGGATAGGAGCACGGAACGTGCCATCTTTCTCGACGACGCTGGAACAGGCGATTCACGCGGCGCTGGCGCTTGCCAATGCCCGCCGGCACGAGCTTGCGACGCTCGAACACCTGCTGCTTGCCCTCATCGACGAACCCGACGCGGCCAAGGTGATGAAGGCCTGCTCGGTCGATCTCGATGATCTGCGCAAGACGCTCGTCGATTTCATCGACGACGATCTCTCGACCCTCGTGACCGAGGTCGAGGGGTCCGAAGCCGTGCCCACCGCCGCCTTCCAGCGCGTGATCCAGCGCGCGGCCATCCACGTCCAGTCCTCGGGCCGGACCGAGGTGACGGGGGCGAACGTCCTGGTCGCGATCTTCGCCGAACGTGAATCCAACGCCGCCTACTTCCTGCAGGAACAGGACATGACGCGCTATGACGCGGTGAACTTCATCGCGCATGGCGTGGCCAAGAACCCGACCTTCGGCGAAAGCCGCCCGATCACCGGGGCCGAACCGTCCGAGGACAGCCAGCCCCAGCAATCCGAACCGCCGGGCGAGGCCAAGGAAAGCGCGCTGTCGAAATACTGCGTCGACCTCAACCAGAAATCCCGCAAGGGCGACGTCGACCCGCTGATCGGCCGCGATTCCGAGGTCGAGCGTTGCATCCAGGTGCTCTGCCGCCGGCGCAAGAACAACCCGCTTCTGGTGGGCGACCCCGGCGTCGGCAAGACCGCCATCGCCGAGGGCCTCGCGCTCAAGATCGTGCGCGGCGAGACGCCCGAGGTCTTGAAGAAATCCACCATCTTCTCGCTCGACATGGGCGCGCTTCTCGCCGGCACCCGCTACCGCGGCGACTTCGAGGAGCGGCTGAAGGCCGTGGTGAAGGAACTTGAGGATCACCCCGACGCCATCCTCTTCATCGACGAGATCCACACCGTGATCGGCGCCGGCGCGACCTCGGGCGGGGCGATGGATGCCTCGAACCTGCTCAAGCCCGCGCTGCAGGGCGGCAAGCTGCGCTGCATGGGGTCCACGACCTACAAGGAATTCCGCCAGCACTTCGAAAAGGACCGGGCGCTGAGCCGCCGCTTCCAGAAGATCGACGTGAACGAACCGACCGTGCCCGATGCGATCAAGATCCTGATGGGCCTGAAGCCGCATTTCGAGGAACACCACGACCTGCGCTACACCGCCGAGGCGGTGAAGGCCGCGGTGGAACTGGCCGCGCGCTACATCAACGACCGCAAGCTGCCCGACAGCGCCATCGACATCATCGACGAGGCGGGCGCAGCCCAGCACCTCGTCTCGGAATCCAAGCGCCGCAAGCTGATCGGCACCAAGGAGATCGAGGCCGTCGTCGCCAAGATCGCCCGCATCCCGCCCAAGAACGTCTCCAAGGACGACGCCGAGGTGCTGCGCGACCTCGAGAAGACGCTCAAGCGCCTCGTCTTCGGTCAGGACAAGGCCATCGTCGCGCTGTCCTCGGCGATCAAGCTGGCCCGCGCGGGCCTGCGCGAGCCGGAAAAGCCCATCGGCAACTACCTCTTCGCCGGCCCCACCGGCGTCGGCAAGACCGAGGTGGCCAAGCAGCTTGCCAACACGCTCGGCGTGGAACTCCTGCGCTTCGACATGTCGGAATACATGGAGAAGCACGCGGTGTCCCGCCTGATCGGCGCGCCGCCCGGTTATGTCGGCTTCGACCAGGGCGGCATGCTGACCGACGGCGTCGACCAGCACCCGCATTGCGTGCTGCTGCTCGACGAGATCGAAAAGGCGCACCCGGACGTCTACAACATCCTGCTGCAGGTGATGGACCACGGCAAGCTCACCGACCACAACGGCCGGCAGGTCGATTTCCGCAACGTGATCCTGATCATGACCTCGAACGCGGGCGCGACCGAACAGGCCAAGTCCGCCATCGGCTTCGGCCGCGACCGGCGCGAGGGCGAGGATACCGCGGCCATCGAACGCACCTTCACGCCCGAATTCCGCAACCGCCTCGACGCCGTGATCTCCTTCGCGCCGCTCCCGCGCGAGGTCATCCTGCAGGTGGTCGACAAGTTCGTGCTGCAGCTCGAAGCTCAGCTGATGGACCGCAACGTCCATATCGAGCTCACGCCCGAGGCCGCCGACTGGCTGGCCGAAAAGGGCTACGACGACAAGATGGGTGCGCGCCCGCTCGCCCGCGTCATCCAGGAACACATCAAGAAGCCGCTGGCCGAGGAACTGCTGTTCGGCAAGCTCACCAAGGGCGGCGTGGTCCGGGTCATGGTCCGCGACGACGCGATCCACCTCGACGTCTCCGAACCCGAAAAGCCGCGGCTCGCCGGATCGAAGCCGCCGCTCCTGACCGCGGACTGATCGAACCTTCAGACGACCAAAGGCCCGGCGCACCTAGCCCGGGCCTTTTCCTTTCCCCGCATTTTCGGTCCGCAAATATCCTCGGGTGGGGCCCGGGGAGGGCAGACAGCCCTCCCCGGCTTCCAATTCGGGCGGAGGGCAGACAGCCCTCCCCGGCTAGCTCAATCGGGCGGCGGGCAGGCAGCCCTCCCCGGCTCTACCAGTCAGGCCGGGGGCAGACAGCCCGCCCGGGTCGTCGGCCGTCCTCTCGCATCCGGGCTTCCGTCCCGACTGCCCTTCCCCTAGCGTCACGCCGGCGGTCACCCCGTGGGCGAAAGGATGCAACCAATGCCGAAATCCGGGCTTCACCAGGTCAGCGTGCTACTGGGTCTCAGCCTGTTCCTGACCGGCTTCGCCGCGGCCGCCGTCGCGCCCTACCGCGCCATAGTCGCGATCGACGGGCTTGGCCTGTCGAATGCGACCTATGCCTGGATCATGACGGTCAGCGCACTCGCCACGGCGGCGGCCTCGGTTGCGATGGGCTCCATCTCCGACCGGGCGGGCGACCGCAGGCGTCTGGTGATCTTCTCGGCCGCCCTCGGCAGCCTGGCCTACGGGCTGATCTACCTGTTCCCGACGCCGGTCGTCTACATCATCGCCTTCTGCGTGATCCTGCCCTTCGGCGGCGCGCTCTTTTCGCTGTCCTTCTCCTTCTCGCGGGCCTTCTATGACCGCAACCGGCCAGAGCAGGCCGAATTCATGACCTCGGTCCTGCGCACGGTGTTTTCGGCGGCCTGGGTCGTCGTGCCGCCGGTCGCGGGCTACATCGCCAGCGCCTGGACCGTCTTCGATGTCTTCGCCATCGCCGCCCTGGCCTACATCGGCTGCATCGCGATCTTCGTGCTGCTCCTGCGCCGCCCCGACGCGGCAATCCCCTTGCCGCCACGGCCCGACGCCGGCGGCACACGCGCCTTCTGGCGTGTCCTTCCAGCGGGCCGCCTGATCGGCATCGGCGGGGTGGTCCTTGTCCGCATCGCGCTGATGCTGCACCTCACGACGCTGCCGCTTGCCCTGGTCCGGGACTTCGGCGCCAGCCTGACCGACGTGGGCTTCACCGCGGCCTTCGCCGCCGGGCTCGAGGTGCCGCTGATGCTGGGCTGGGGCCTTGTCGCGGCGCGCTGGCCCAAGGAACGGGTGCTGGTCCTGAACGCCGCGATCTACGGGCTGTACATGCTTCTGATCGTTGTCGCCCGCTCGGCCACCGACGTGCTCTGGCTTCAGATCCTCAACGCCATCGCCACGGCGGCGCTGCTCAGCATCACGATCAGCTACATGCAGGACACGATCAAGGGCCGGCTCGGCCTGTCGACCTCGCTTCTCGACGTGGTGACGGTTGTCGCCTCGCTCGCCGCTGCCGCCGTCTTCGGGCTGTTCTCGACCGAGACCGGCTATCTTTTGGTCTTCCTGGTCGGCGCGGCGCTGTCCTTCGCCGGTGCGGGCCTGATCGCCCTCAGCACAACCCCACGGTGGCGCGCCGAATGATCCGGGTGCTTCGCAGATCTTACCAGCAGGTTAACGTGCTGAAAATTCCATAACGTTTTCAATGCACAAAGAATTGTCCCGGCCCGGGACGCCCCCTTGCCCGCTTATCGCTCCGTCAGCTTCAGTTCGATCCGCCGGTTCGCCGCCAGCGCCTCGGGGCTGTCGCCCGCGGCCACCGGGCGATATTCGCCGAACCCCGTCGCCGCCAGCCGCTCGGGCGGAAAGCCCAGGGCGTCCTGCATGAACCGCACCACCGACAGCGCGCGGGCCTGGCTCAGTTCCCAGTTGTCGGCGTAGCGCGCCCCGGGCGCGATCGGCGTCGCATCGGTGTGCCCGTCCACCCGGATGATCCAGTCGATCTCGGGCGGGATCACCGCGGCCACCTCTTGCAGCGTCGCCACAACGCCCGCGATCTGCGCCTGCCCCTCGCTGGCCAGATCGGCCGATCCCGTCTGAAACAGCACTTCCGAGGAAAAGACGAAGCGGTCGCCCACGACCCGCACGCCCTCGCGCCCCGCCAGCACCTCGGAAAGCTTGCCGAAGAACTCCGACCGGTAGCGCGCCAGCTCCTTCGTCTCGTCCTTCAGCGCCGCCGCTTCCGCCTCCAGCCGCTTGCGTTCCGCCTCTTCCAGTTCCGCCCGCCGCCGCTGTTCCGCCGCCACCTGCGCCAGGGCCGAGTTCAGCTGCGTGCCCAGCGCCTCGATCTGCACCTTAGCATCGGCGTCCTTGGCCGCCGAGGCATCAAGCAGGTTCTGCAACCCGCCAAGCTGCGTCCGCAGTGCCGCCACCTGCTCGTTCAGCAGGGCAAGCCGGCGCGCGCCATCGGCCGAAACCTCCTGCTCGCGCGCCAGCGCCGCCTCGGCGGTGACCAGCAGCGCCGCCCGTTCCTCGGCCTCGGTCAGGCGCGCCGCCGCGTCGGCCTCGGCCGCGGTCTTGGCCGCCAGCGCCGCCGCCAGTTCCCCGGCCACCCGCTGCCGGTCGGCCTCGGTCGCGGCACCCGCCTCCGCCGCCGCTTTCGCGGCCGCCAGTTCCTCGGCCGTGGCGGTCTGGGTCAGCAGCGCCGCCGCCAGCCTTGTATCCAGATCGGTCTTCGCGGCCTCTGCCGCCGCCAGCAGGGTCAGCGTCTCCTCGGCGCGCTTGCGCTGTTCCTCCAGCGCCAGCGTCATCGCCGTCAGCTCGCTGTCCGCCGCCTTCAGCCGGTCGCGCAGCAGCGTCGCGGCCTCGGCCTCGGCCAGCCGGGCGGCCTCGGCCTCGGTCAGCTTCGCACCGGCCTCGGCATTCCTCGCGCGCAGGTCCGCCGTCAGCGCCTCCAGCGCCTCGCGCCGGGCCGCGGCCAGCCGCGCCGCCTCGGCCTGCGCGTCGACCTCGCCGCGCGCCTTGGCCAGCGCCAGATTCAGCGCCTCCTGCTCGGTCAACAGCCGCTCCTGCGTCTGCGTCAGGTCGGCGACCTGCCCGCGCGCGGTGTCGCGTTCGGCCAGAAGGCTCGCCACCTGCGCCTCGAAACTCGTGATCCGCGCCTCGGCCGCCCCAAGCT
>JBJOQI010000105.1:0-10284 GCA_046050045.1 Pseudomonadota bacterium
CGCCCGGCCTCGAGGATCGCGGACACGCCCTTGTGCATGATCGAGGAATGCACCTCGTAGCCCTTCACGTGGACCTTGTAGCCCACGCCGCCCTTGTGGCCGGTGACGACCTGCATCCGTGACGGTTCCCCCACGATCACCGCCGCCGCGCGCGGCAGGCCGGCGGCCATCGCCTGAACCATGTCGATGCAGCCGGTGCATCCGAGCTCCTCGTCGTAGGAGATCGCGAGTTGCAGGGGCCGCTTCACCCCGGCCGCCAGCGCCATCGGCACGGCGGCGAGCATTTGGGCGAGGAAGCCCTTCATGTCGGTCGTGCCCCGCCCGTAAAGCCGCCCGCCGCGTTCGGTCAGCACCCAGGGGTCGCTGGTCCAGTCCTGCCCGTCAATCGGCACGACATCGGAATGAGCCGACAGCAGGACGCCGCCGGCCACCGCAGGCCCAACTTGTGCATAGAGGCTGGCCTTGCTGCCGTCCGCGTTCGGAACGCGGACCGAAGCGATGCCGAAGCCCGCCAGATAGGCCTCGACCCAGTCGATCAACGGCAGGTTCGAGTCGCGGCTGACGGTCGGAAAGGCGACGAGACGGGCAAGAATCTCGCGCGGCGCGATTTGCGGTGGGATCGGGTCAGTCATGCCCATGACCCTCGCTTTGGCGGCAAAGGTGGTCAAGACCTTGCAGATTGTCTGACTTACCCCACGGCACACCCGTCACAATGACAGTTGCCGGGGCGAAAAAAATGTCTGATGCTCACCCCAAGGGCGGAACAACCGTCCAATCAAGAACATATGTTCCGACTGGGGAGCGTTATATGCCCGATGGGGCCGAGCCCGTCCTGGATGTCCGGGGCTTGAAGACCGTATTCCGGACGCGTGGCGGCGAGGTTCATGCCGTCAACACCGTGTCATTCGACCTGAAACCGGGCGAGCTTCTGGGCGTCGTGGGGGAAAGCGGCTCGGGCAAGTCGGTCACCATGATGTCGCTGATCGGGCTTCTGCCCTCGCCCCCCGCCGATGTGCGGCAGGGCGCGGTGATGTTCGACGGCACCGACCTGCTGAAGTGCTCGGCCGAGGACCTGCGCCGCGTGCGCGGCCCCGGAATCGGCTTCATCTTCCAGGACCCGATGACCAGCCTGAACCCGGTCTTTACCGTGGGCAACCAGATCATGGAGCCCCTACGCAAGCACATGGGCATGGACAAGACCCAGGCCCGGGCACGCGCGAAGGAACTCCTGGACCTTGTGGGCATTCCTGATGCAGAGCGGCGGCTGAAGGACTATCCGCACCAGTTCTCGGGCGGGATGCGGCAGCGGGTGATGATCGCCATCGCGCTGGCCTGCGACCCCAAGGTGCTGATCGCGGACGAGCCTACCACCGCGCTCGACGTGACGATCCAGGCGCAGATCCTGGAACTGGTCCGCGACCTGCGCCAGAAACTTGGCATGGCCATCGTCTGGATCACCCACGACCTGGGCGTGATCGCGGGCATCGCCGACCGGGTGATCGTGATGTACGGCGGGCAGATCGTCGAACAGGCACCGGTGCGCGAGCTGTTCGCCCATCCGCGCCACCCCTACACGCGGGCGCTGCTTGGCACGATCCCGCATCTGTCGGGCGAGCGGCAGGCAAAGCTGAACGTGATCGAGGGGCAGCCCCCGATCCTCAAGGCCGAGCCTTCGGCCTGCCCGTTCCGGGCCCGCTGTGCCCATGCCTTCGACCGCTGTGCCAACGAGAATCCGACGCGGCGCGTGGTCGCGCCGGGGCACGACGTGGCCTGCTTCTGGGATGCGCCCGCGAAAGGGGCTGCGTGATGAAGGACATGCGCAGCACACCGCTGGTCGAGGTCCGGGGCCTGAAGATGTATTTCCCGATCCATGCCGGCCTGCTGCGCCGCCGCGTGGGCGACGTGAAGGCCGTGGACGACATCTCGTTTGACATCCGCCAGGGCGAAACGCTGGGGCTGGTGGGCGAGTCGGGCTGCGGCAAGTCGACGGCGGGGCGCGCGATCCTGCGGCTTTACGACCCCACCGCCGGTGAAATCCGGCTGGCGGGCCAGGATATCGCAACCTTGTCGGGCGAGCCGCTGCGGGCGTTGCGCCCGACCATGCAGATGGTCTTCCAGGACCCGCAGGCGAGCCTCAATCCCCGTATGTCGGTGGCCGCGATCATCAGCGAACCGCTGGACGAACACACCCGGCTGACCAGCAAGGAAAAGCTTGCCCGCGTGTATGAGCTGATGGACGCCGTGGGGCTGAACCGGGCCTTTGCGAACCGCTTCCCGCACGAGTTTTCCGGCGGTCAGCGCCAGCGCATCGGCATTGCGCGGGCGCTCGCGCTGAACCCCAAGTTCATCGTCTGCGACGAACCCATCGCCGCGCTTGATGTCTCGATCCAGGCGCAGGTGGTGAACCTGCTGGAAGAGCTTCAGGACCGGCTCGGGCTGACCTACCTGTTCATCAGCCACGACCTGTCGATGGTGCGTCACATCGCCGACCGGGTGGCCGTGATGTACCTTGGCCGCATCGCCGAGATCGCCGACCGCGAAGCGTTGTTCCGCGCGCCGGCGCATCCCTATACGCAGGCGCTTCTGTCCGCCGTGCCCGAGCCCGACCCGGAACGCGAGGCGCACCGCCAGCGGATTATCCTGAAGGGCGACGTGCCCTCGCCCACAAATCCGCCGAAGGGCTGCACCTTCTGCACCCGCTGCCCGAAGGTGATGGACATCTGCCGCAGCGTCGTGCCCCCTACCATCGAGATCGCACCCGACCACCGCGTCGCCTGCCATCTCTACAGCGATACAACACAGACCGCCGGACATACGGCGGCGTCCGAGGTCAGAAAGAGCATCCAACAAGGAGTGATGACATGAGACTGCATACAGCCCTGATGGGCGCGGCAGCGACGCTTGCGTTCGCCACCGCCGCCTTCGCCGAAAGGGGCGCTGACGGCAACGTCAACGTCCTGTACTGGCAGGCGCCGTCGATCCTGAACCCCTATCTGTCGTCCGGCACCAAGGACGTCGAATCCGCCTCGCTGATCCTCGAGGGGATGGCGGGCTTCAACGAGAAGGGCGAAGTCATCGCCCGCCTGGCCGAGTCGGTCCCGACCGTCGAAAACGGCGGCGTTTCGGCCGACCTGACCACGATCACCTGGAAGCTGAAGCCCGGCCTTCTGTGGTCGGACGGCACGCCTGTGACCTCGGCCGACGCGGCGTTCACCTACGAATACTGCACCCACCCCGAGGGCGGCTGCGCCCAGGCCGCGCGCTATGAAGGCATCTCGAAGATCGAGACGCCCGACGACCTGACCGTGGTCATCACCTTTGACGGGCCGAAGCCCAACCCCTACCAGGCCTTCGTGGGCGGCACCTCGCCGATCCTGCAAAAGGCGCAGTTCGCCGACTGCCTCGGCCCGAAGGCGCCCGAGTGCACCGCGCAGAACTTCGGCCCGATCGGGACCGGCCCGTTCAAGGTCGTGGACTTCAAGGTGAACGACGTCGTCCAGCTTGAGGCCAACCCGAACTACCGCGACCCGGCCAAGCCCGCCTTTGCCACGATGACGCTGAAGGGCGGCGGCGACGCACAGGCCGCGGCCCGCGCCGTCATGGAAACCGGCGAATTCGACTATGCCTGGAACACGCAGATCAACCCCGAGACGCAGGCCGCGATGACCGCTGCCGGCAAGGGCGTTCTGCTGAACGGCTTCGGCACGCTGGTCGAGCGGATCGAGATGAACATGACCAACCCCGACCCGGCCCTGCCGGAAGGCGAACGGTCGACCACCAAGCATCCGCATCCGTTCCTGTCGGACCTGCGCGTCCGCAAGGCGCTGTCGATGGCGATCGACCGGCAGCTTCTGGTCGACATCGGCTATGGCTCGGCGGGTCGCCCGACCTGCAACCTCGTGCCCTCGCCCGAGATGTTCGCATCCGACAACACCGAGTGCATCCCGCAGCAGATGGACGCCGCCAAGGCGCTTCTGGATGAGGCGGGCTGGACCGACAGCGACGGCGACGGCGTCCGCGACAAGGACGGCATGAAGCTGAAGCTGCTCTACCAGACCTCGACCAACCCGGTCCGTCAGGACTTCCAGGCCGTCATCAAGGGCTGGTGGAACGAGCTTGGCGTCGAGGTCGAGCTGAAGAACATCGACGCCTCGGTCTACTTCGGCGGTGACCCAGGTTCGCCCGACACCTTCCAGAAGTTCTACGCGGACGTCGAAATGTACGCCAACAACTTCGACGGTACCGACCCCGAGCCCTATCTGGCGCAGTACCTCTGCGACAAGATCCCGGGCCCGGAAAACCAGTGGCAGGGCGAGAACATCAACCGCTTCTGCGACCCGGCCTATGATGCGCTGGTCAAGGAAATGTCGCAGACTGCCGACATGGCCAAGCGTGCCGAACTGGCCAAGAAGATGAACGACATGCTGACCAAGGACACCTACACCGTGGTTGCGCTGGTCGACCGCGGCCGTCTGTCGGCTGCCTCGAACACGCTGGGCGGTGTCGTCCTGAACACCTGGGACACCGAGCTGTGGAACGCCCAGGACTGGTTCCGCATCAAGTGATCTGACCTGATCCACGCCGCCCCGGCCCCCATTGCCGGGGCGGCATCTTTTCCCCGCATTCCCCTGGACTTCTGACCCGAGGCGTCGATGCTGACCTATACGCTCCGCAGGCTTCTGCTCGCGATACCGACGCTTCTGCTCATCAGTCTGGTGATCTTCCTGCTTGTCGACCTTGCCCCCGGCAGCCCGATGTCAGAGATCCCGCTGACCGTGCCCCCCGAAGTGCGCCAGAAGATGATCGAGGCGATGGGCGCGGACGAGCCGGTCTTCATCCGCTACATCCTCTGGCTGAAGCAGTTCTTCATCGTCGAGCCGTCCTACATCCTCGACGGGATCTTCGGCACCGACTTCGGCGGCGGCGCGCAGCGCATCCTGTCCTGGCAGTCGCGCGCGCCGGTCTTCGACGTGATCGGCCAGCGCCTGCCCCAGACGCTGACCGTGGTGGGCATGGCCTATTGCGTGGGCGTGATGATCGCCATTCCTATCGGCATCTATTCGGCCTATCGCCATTACAGCTGGTTCGACCAGCTCGGGTCCTTCATCGCGATGGTGGGCTATTCGGTGCCCACCTTCTTTACCGGCGTCCTGCTGATCGTGATCTTCTCGGTCAACCTGGGCTGGTTCCCCTCGATCTACGACACGACACTGCGGGTCACGGACTGGGCGAGTTTCGTGAAACAGGTCCACCAGATGGCCCTGCCGGTCACCGTGCTCGCGCTGTTCAACGCGGCCGAGATCAGCCGCTATACCCGGTCCTCGATGCTGGAGAACCTGAGCCAGGATTACGTCCGCACCGCCCGCGCCAAGGGCATGACGGAAAGCAACGTCGTGCTGAAGCATGTGCTGCGCAATTCGATGATCCCGGTGGTGACGATCATCGCGCTGGGCATGCCCACGATCTTTGGCGGCGCGATCATCACCGAGCAGGTGTTCAAGGTGAACGGCCTTGGTGCGGCGCTGATCGGGGCAATCCATGCCAACGACCTGCCGATGGTGCAGACGCTGACCTTCATCTTTGCCGTGCTGATCGTGACCTTCAACCTGATTGCCGACATCCTGTATGGCATCCTCGACCCGCGGATCCGCTATGACTGACGCCACTGCCACTGCCGCCCTTCAGGCACCCCGCACCCTGCGCCAGGACGTCTGGGACCAGTTCCGCACCCACAAGGGCGCGATGACCGGCCTGATCGTGCTGGGGCTGCTGGTCGCCTTCGTGGTGATCGGCCCCTTCCTCTGGCGGACCGACCCGACCTATGTGAACCCCGACGCGGCCAAGATGATCATGAGCCGCAACAAGCCGCCGACCTGGGAACACCCCTTCGGCACCGACCAGCTGGGCCGCGACATGCTGGCGCGGATGATGGCCGGGGGGAAGGTGTCGCTGGCGGTGGGTCTGGTCGCGATGTTCATCTCGATGACCATCGGGACGCTGATCGGGGTGCTGGCGGGCTATTTCCGCAGGCTGGACGGAATCCTGATGCGGATGACCGACCTGTTCCTGGCTCTGCCGCTGCTGCCCTTGCTGCTGGTGATGGTGATGCTGTTCCGCGACACGCTCGCCGGGATCTTCGGCCCCGAGGCAGGAACCTTCCTGCTGATCGTCTTTGCCATCGGGCTGACCAGCTGGATGCATGCCGCGCGGATCGTGCGCGGGCAGGTGCTGGCGATCAAGGAACGCGAGTTCGTGCTGGCCGCGCGGTCGATCGGCACGCCGAACCGCCGGATCATCCTGCGCCACATCCTGCCCAATGTCGTCTCGTCGGTCATGGTCGCGGCGACGCTGGGCATCGCGGGGGCGATCATCACGGAATCGGTGCTGTCGTTCCTCGGCCTCGGGTTCCCGCCGGACTTCCCGACCTGGGGGCGGCTGCTTTACGACGCCATCGAGGCGATGCAGCTTTACCCCCTGCGCGTCATGCTGCCTGGGATCGCGATTTCTCTGACCGTGCTGTCGGTGAACTATATTGGCGACGGGTTGCGCGACGCGCTCGACCCGCGCATCCGCGGGCGATAGCGGCAAGGCCGGGGAAGGCGCTGCCTCCCCCGGACCCCCACCGGGATATTTGCACAAGGAAGACCGGGCAGCGGGCCGTCAGAGCCCCAGGGCCTTGCGCAGCATGTTCAGCGCGACGAGGGCGAGAAAGACGGCAAACACGCGCTTCAGGGGCCGCGCGTCCATCCGGTGCGCCAGGTTCACGCCCCAGGGCGTGGTGACGAGCGAGACCGCAATGACCAGCACGAAGGCCGGCAGGTTGACCGCCCCGATGGTA
The DNA here is from genome assembly GCA_046050045.1 of Pseudomonadota bacterium. Lineage (GTDB taxonomy): Bacteria > Pseudomonadota > Alphaproteobacteria > Rhodobacterales > Rhodobacteraceae > JAOADN01. Next base: position 6,839 of record JBJOQI010000105.1, read on the forward strand.
TAGGGCGGCGCGCCGGTGACGCTGGTCAGAAGAAAGCCGATGACCGAGGGAACGGCGATGGTCACGCCAAAGCCCGATGCCGTGGCGACGGCGCGATGAATGGGCATGCCATAGAGGCTCATCAATGGCACGCCGAAGCTGCCGCCGCCGATCCCCATCAGGACCGACAGGAACCCCAGAACCGGCGCAAGGATTGCCCGTGTGATCCCTTTCGGCATCTCGGGCCCGATCCGCCAGTCTGACCGGCCAAGACCGAGGTAAAAGGCCACGACCAGCGCGAGGCTGCCGAAGATCGCCTGCAGCGCGGTCGTGCGCAGTTGCGCCACCATCAGGACACCCAGCGCCGCCCCGATGGCAATGCCGGGTGCCCAGGTCCGCAGGATCGCCCAGTCCACCGCGCCCTTGCGGTTATGTGCGGTGACCGACCGGATCGAGGTGACGATGATCGTGGCCAGCGAGGTGGCAAGGCAGACCTGCATCAGGTCGTCACCGCCATAGCCCAGATAGCTGAAGGCATAGAAGAAGGCCGGGACCAGAACGATCCCGCCGCCCACGCCCAGAAGCCCTGCAATCACGCCGGAAAAGGCCCCGATCACCAGCAGCAGGACGGTCATCTCGATCAGGGGCATCGTGGCGGGCATGGGCGTCTAATCCGGAACCGTGGCGCATCTATCTTGCCAGACCTACCGCCTCGGGTGCGGGACTGCCAGTCCGCGTCAGATTGACTGCCAGAAAGTTCATGTTATGTTCACCAAATCTTGCGCCAGCGCGACTCGTCCTCGCCAGTCTTCGTGCCGTTCCGCACAACCTTTGCTTCTGAAAGGGCATTTCATGTCCCCGTCCATGTTCCGTTCCGCGGCCATCCTTGGCCTGTTGTCCTGCGTCGGCCCCTTTGCCATCGACATGTACCTGCCCGCGATGCCCGCCATCGCCACCGACCTGAATGCCTCTGTCACCGGGGTTCAGTCCACCATCACCGCCTTCTTTGCGGCCTTCGGGCTTGCGCAGCTTGTCTATGGCCCCTGGGCCGACCAGTCCGGGCGCAAGCCGCCGCTGTATGTCGGCCTTGCGATCTTCGTGCTGGCCACCATCGGCTGCGCCATGGCGGGTTCGATCGAGGCACTGATCGCCTGGCGCTTTGTCCAGGGCCTGGGCGCGGCCGTGGTCATGGTAATCCCGCGCGCGATCATCCGCGACCTGCATACCGGGCACGAAGGCACGCGGTTGATGGCGCTGGTGATGCTGGTGATCTCGGTCTCGCCGATGCTGGCGCCGCTGGCGGGGTCTGCGGTGATCGCGCTGGCCGACTGGCGGGCGATCTTCCTGATCCTGCTCGGCGCGGCGGCGGCGAGCCTTGCGCTGGTCGCCTTTGTCCTGCCCGAGACGTTGCCCGACCATGACCGGGTGCCGGTGAACCTGCGCAGCCTTCTGTCGGGCGCGCGCACGCTGTTCGGGGACAGGATGTTCATGGGGCTGACCTTCCTCGGCGCCTTCGGGATGGCGAGCTTCTTTGTGTTCATCGCCTCGGCGAGTTTTGTCTATTCCGGCCAGTATGGCCTTTCGCCCACCGGCTTCTCGCTGGCCTTCGCCGTCAATGCGATCGGCTTCTTCGCAGCCAGCCAGCTTGCGGCGGGCCTGGGCCAGCGCTTTGGCGCAAGGCCCGTGGTGTTCTGGGCGACGCTCGGCTTTGCGGTTTCAGCCAGCCTGACCCTGCTTCTGGTCTGGGCCGGTTTCGACAGCCTGCCGGTGGTGATCGGCGGCCTGTTCCTTGGCAATGCCTTCCTTGGCGTCGTCATCCCGACGACCATGGTCATGGCGCTGGACGAGCATGGTGACATCGCCGGGCTGGCCTCGTCGCTCGGCGGCACGCTGCAGATGCTGACGGGCGGGGCGGTGACGGCGCTTGCCGGGCCGTTCTTCGACGGCACCGCCCTGCCGATGATCGCGGTCATCGCGGTCTGCGCGCTGCTGGCTTTCGGTCTGGCGCTTGCCGTTCTGGCGCGCACCGCGACGGCGCGGGCCTAGGCGGCTTCTGCCCTGACGGCGGCAAGGGCGGCGTCCAGCACCTCCTGTCCTGCCCCCGGCTGGTTGGCGCGTTCCGACAGGATGCGCCGCCAGTGCCGGGCACCGGTGCGGCCGTGGAACAGGCCCAGCATGTGCCGCGTGATCTGGTGCAGCCGCCCGCCTGCCTGCAGGTGCGCCTCGACGTAGGGCCGCATCCGGTCGACCACAGCCCAGGGGTCGGGCCCCTCGGCCCCGCCCCAGATCACGGCATCGGCCTGTGCCAGGACATCCCAGGGCTCGTGATAGGCGGCGCGCCCGATCATCACCCCGTCGAAGCCGCGCGCCAGCATCGCCTGCGCCTGCGCCAGTGACGCGATCCCGCCATTGACCGAAATCGCCAGGTCCGGGAAGTCCCGCTTCATCGCCAGCGCCAGATCGTAGTCGAGCGGCGGAACCTCGCGGTTTTCCTTGGGGCTGAGACCCTGCAGCCAGGCCTTGCGGGCGTGGATCGTCACCCGGCGCACGCCCGCAGCACGGATGGCCGACAGGAAGCGTGGCAGCACCTCTTGCGGCTGGTCGTCATCGACGCCGATCCGGCACTTGACCGTCACCTCGCGCGGCTGCGCCGCGATCATTGCCGCCACGCAATCGGCCACGAGATCCGGCGAGCGCATCAGGACCGCCCCGAAACAGCCCGACTGCACCCGGTCCGAGGGGCAGCCGCAGTTCAGGTTGATCTCGTCATAGCCGAACTCCGCCCCGATCCGGGCCGCCCGGGCCAGCTCGTCCGGGTTCGACCCGCCCAGTTGCAGCGCGACCGGATGCTCGGCCAGATCGAAGCCCAGCAGCCGGTCGCGGTCGCCGTGGATCACCGCGGGCGCCGTCACCATCTCGGTGTAGAGCAGCGTGTTCCGGCTCATCACCCGGTGGAAGTACCGGCAGTGACGATCCGTCCAGTCCATCATGGGTGCAACCGATAGTCTATGTGATTGATTTTCTGTCATTTTTATTGTATCTTCAATCCGTTGGCACAGTTTGTGTCCACGCCAGACTACGCCCTGATAGCCCCCAATATCCCCTGTTTCGACGACTCACTGCACACATAGCGCACACGAAAATGGCCTCGATCACCAAGCTTCCCTCCGGTGCTTACCGGGTCCAAGTCAGACGGAAGGGCCGCTACGCGAGCGAGACGTTCCTGCGCCATGACGACGCCCAGAAATGGGCGCGCCAAGCCGAGACCCTGGTCGATCAGGGGCTTCCGCCCAACCGATCGTCCGTGGCCCGCCTGCACACTTTCGGTGACCTGGTTGACCTTCATATAGCCGATATGTGCGCCGGAGGGAAACCACCCCGACGCAGCAAGGCGGCGACACTCGCGACGCTGAAGCGCGACCTCGGGAATGAGAAGATCGGGCACCTCGATCGTCACAAGCTCATCG
>JBJOQI010000106.1:0-4537 GCA_046050045.1 Pseudomonadota bacterium
CACCCAGCCTAGCCCGATGCGCGCCTTGGTGCAGTCGAGCCGCAGCAGCTTGGCCTCGTGCACCGTGGCCTGCGCCTCGTCGATGACGATGCGGCCCTGCCCCAGCGCGGCAACGATGGCGCCCGCCACCTCGATCACCGCGCGTTCGTCACGGCGCTCGGGCCCGAAGTTCCAGCCTTCGGCCACGGCATCCTCACCCGCATGCAGGCGTTCGGCCACCATAAGGTAACCGCGGACGGGTTCGAGCACGTGCTGCCAGGGCCGGACGGAATTCGGGGCGCGGAGGGTCACCGAACCCGCAGCCCCAAGGCAGCCGCGCACGATGTCGGGGATCAGCCGGTCCTCGGACCAGTCGCCGCCGCCGATGACGTTGCCGGCGCGGACGGTGGCCACGCGGGCCGGGTGGGCCCCGTGCGGCGCGAAGAACGACAGCGCCATCGACCGCGCCGCAATCTCGCAGGCGCCTTTCGAGGCGGAATAGGGATCGCGCCCGCCCATCGGGTCGGTCTCGCGGTAGCCCCAGACCTGTTCGACGTTCTCATAGGCCTTGTCGGAGGTCGCGACGACAACGGCGCGCAGGTCTGGGCAGGACCGCGCGGCGTCGAGCAACTGGACCGTGCCCAGCACGTTCGAGGCAAAGGTTTCGACCGGGTCGCGGTAGCTGCGCCGCACCAGCGCCTGCGCGGCAAGATGCAGGATCACCTGCGGGCGCGCCTCGGCCAGCGCGCGGTCGAGGGCGGCGCGGTCATTCAGGTCGGCGATGACCGAGCGCAGGCCCGGCAGCGACAGAAGGCCAAAGAGGTTCGGCTCGGTCTCGGACGCCAGCGAATAGCCCGTGACCTCGGCCCCCATGCGGGACAGCCAGGCCGCGGTCCATGCGCCCTTGAAGCCGGTGTGCCCGGTCAGGAAGACCCGCCTGCCTTTCCAGAAATTGCGATTCACGCCCAGACCTTCCAGGGAGCCTTGCCGCTGGCCCAGTGTTCCTCGAGCTCCTGCCGTTCGCGGATCGTGTCCATCGGCTGCCAGAAGCCCTTGTGTTCCCAGGCCATGAGCTGTCCGTCGTCGGCGAGCCCGCGCAGGGGTGCCTGTTCCCAGATCGTCGCGTCGCCGTCGAGGTAGCGTTCGACCGCCGGGTTGAGGACGAAGAAGCCGCCGTTGATCAGGCCCCCGTCGCCCACCGGCTTTTCCGAAAAGTCGCTGACCTGCGCGCCGTCGATGCGAAGCTGGCCGAAGCGGCGCGGCGGCGGGACGGCGGTGACGGTGGCCAGCTTGCCGTGTTTCTTGTGGAAGTCGATCGCGCCCGCGATGTCGACGTTGCCGACACCGTCGCCATAGGTCAGGCAGAAGGCCTCTTCGTCGCGCAGGTAGGGCATCACGCGGCCGAGGCGGCCGCCGGTCATCGACTCGGCCCCGGTATCGACCAGCGTGACGCGCCAGGGTTCGGACTGGGTGCGGTGCACCTCCATCGCGTTGGCGCCGAGGTCGAAGGTCACGTCGGAATTGTGCAGGTAGAAGTTCGCGAAGAACTCCTTGATGACATAGCCGCGGTAGCCAAGGCAGATGATGAAGTCGTTCACGCCATGGGCGGAATAGATCTTCATGATGTGCCACAGGATCGGCCGGCCGCCGATATCGACCATCGGCTTGGGGATGCGGACGGTTTCCTCTGCAAGGCGCGTGCCGAGCCCACCGGCGAGAATGACGCATTTCATCGGAATGAACTCTCCTGAAACAGGGGCAACCCACGGAACTTGCGTGCTTCTAGCGCGAATCTGTAACTGCCGCACAGGAAATGTCAGGCGATCACGGGGAATTCCGGCGCGGGGGCGGTCAATCCCTTGCACGGCCTTGCCACTGATGCGCCCAGCGAAACACTCTGGCCCGCCGAATCCGGTTCCGCCGGGCTGGGCGCGGTGCTAGCGTGCCGCCACGTCACCGAAGCTGGACAGTGGGTGGTCCGTGCAACGACTTCTTTTCGCCAGGGTCGAGCTGTGGCTCGTCCTGCTGCTTCTTCTTGCGGGCATGCTCGCTGCCATAGGCTTCGGTTGGATCGTTCTGGACGAGGAACGGGGCCGGAGCAGGCTTGGCGCGTTGGGCGAGACGGCGCTGAGCCTGGCCGAGATCCCGAACACCATCGAGCACGTGCTGACCGATGACGGCAAGATGCAGGCCTTCAACCCCGACCGGTTTGCCGACCAGCCGGATGGCTGGACGGTCGCGCCGGAGTTTGCGGGCAAGCTGCCGGGCTATGTGCTGCTGAGCCGGTATGACGGCGATGCGGCGCGGCATGTGGTGGAACTGGTGCGGCTGTCGGACCAGACGGTGGTGCATGACTGGCGGCCCGATGCCGAAGCGCTGCTGGCGGATGTGCAGCGCACGTCGAAGGTCGCCGACTTCACCCTGTGGAACAACCGGGCCTGGCGGGCGATCCACCCTGCCCTGTCCGGCGACGGCACGCTGATCGTCAAGGACCACCAGTCGGCGCTGATGGCGCTTGACGCCTGCGGCGGCCGGGTCTGGAAGCAGGATGCGATGATGTTCCATCATTCGACCGAGCCCGATGGCGCGGGCGGCTGGTGGGTACCGGGGCTGATCGAGCCCCAGACCATCGAAAAGGTGGCCGGGAACTTCTATGAGGATGCGCTGGTTCACCTGTCAGCCGATGGCGAGGTCGTGCAGACCATCTCGCTGACGCAGGTGCTGATCGACCACGGATACGAGCACCGGCTGTTCGGTGCGGGCGTATACACCAAGGATCCGTCACACCTGAACGACATCCAGCCGGTGCTGGCGGATGGCCCGTTCTGGAAGAAGGGCGACCTGTTCCTGAGCCTGAGGCATCTGTCGATGGTCCTGCTCTACCGTCCATCGGAAAACCGGATCGTCTGGGCCAAGGACGGGCCCTGGATGGCGCAGCACGATGTCGACATCATCGGGCCGACGCAGATTTCGGTCTTTGACAATCAGGGCTACGACCGCGGGCTTGGCGCGCGGGTCAAGGACCACAACCGGGTCGCTGTCTACGACTTTGCGACCGATCGGGTGAGCTTTCCCTATGACGCGGCGATGGCGGATGCCAAGACCCTGTTCGAGGGACTGGCCGATGCGATGCCGGGCGGCCTGATGATGGTCGAGGAAGAGAACTCGGGCCGTGTCCTGATTGCGTCCGCGGACGGGCGCGTGGCTGCAAGCTATCTGAACAAGGGCGAAGACGGACTTGCCTACCGGCTGGGCTGGAGCCGCTATGTCAGCCAGGCCGACGGCGACCGGTTTGCGGCGCAGATCGCCGCGACAAGCTGCCCGGCGAAGTAGGATTATGTGATGCGGTCCAAGGTCTTGCGTCTGGTTCTTGCGGGGATCGCCGCGTTTGCCGGTCTTGTCGTGCCCGCTGCAGCGCAGGTCCGGGTCGAGGTTGACCCGTCGCACCGCTTCCAGACCTTCCGCGACTGGGAGGCGACGGCGAACCTGCAGTTCGCGCCCGAGATCGCACCCGTCGTCGACCGGGTCTTCGACCTGATGCTGGACGAGGCGGGCATCACCCGGCTGCGGGTGGGCGTGTTTTCGGGCGACGAGAAGCCGCGCAACGCGATGCGGGATTTTCTGGACCGCACCATCGGGATGCCTGACTGGAAGCGGCTGCGCTACAACACGATCAACGACAACGCCGACCCCTTCGACCTGAACATGGCCGGGTTCGACTTTGCCGACCTCGACTGGAAGGTCGAGAACGTCTTCCTGCCGATGCGGGCGAAGGCCGAGGCACGCGGGCAGAAACTGGCCTTCAACCTGAACTACGTGGGGTTTACGGCGGACCTTGCCGGCGGGGATTACCACCATACCAACCCCGAGGAATACGCCGAGTTCGTGCTGGCTGCCTTCCTGCACCTCGACACGGTCTATGGCATCGTGCCGGAGTACTTTGAACCGCTGCTGGAACCCGACATGGTGAAGGAGTGGAGCCCGGCGCTGCTGGGGCAGGCGGTGGCGGCAGCGGTGCGGCGGCTGGAAGCGGCGGGCTATCAGCCGAAACTCCTGGGCCCCTCGGTCACGAATGCGGCCAATGCGGTGGAATGGTTCGACGCGCTGGTGGCCGATCCGCTGGTTGCGGGGCGGATGGCCGAGCTGTCGTATCACCGCTACAGGGGCGGCAAGCCGCTGGTCCTGCAGGCGATTGCCGACCGGGCGGCAGTGGCTGGGATTCCCTCGGCGATGCTGGAGTTCTTCAACGGCAAGGGCACCTATCCGGTGTTGCACAGCGACCTTGCGATTGCGAACGCGGCATCCTGGCAGGGTCGCGCCGTGACGGGGTACTACAAGGCCGAGGGCGATGCGCTGACCCCTTTCGAGGACGTGCGCTACAACCTTGAGTACATGAAGGTGATCCGCCCCGGATCGGTCAGGGTCGCCGCGACGTCGAATGATGCGACCGTCAGCCCGCTGGCCTTCGTGGGCGCGGATGGGCGGATGGCGGTCGTGATGATGGTCGAGGCGGCGGGAGAGGTCGCGCTTTCGGGCCTGCCATCCGGAGCCTATCGCG
>JBJOQI010000107.1:0-9892 GCA_046050045.1 Pseudomonadota bacterium
GACCTCGCTGTCGCCGACGAACAGCGCAGGGCCGCCGCCCAATTCATTGATCGCGCCCAGCAGCGGGGCAGGGTCAGGTTTCATCTGGGGCAGGGTGCCCGCGCCTATGACAACCCCGAAATGGCGCGAGAGGTCGAGCGCGTCGAGCATGGCCTGCGCGGCAGCGGCGGGCTTGTTGGTGCAGACGGCAAGTCGGTGGCCGTCCTTGGCCAACCGGGTCAGGGTTTCCGGAACCTCAGGGTAGGGTGCCGACAGATCGGAGGCATGCGCGGTGTAGTCGGCCAGGAACGCCGGGAACAGACTGGCATGTCGATCCTCCGTCACGCCGCGCGCGGCCAGAACCCGTCGCACCAGCGTCGGGGCGCCATTGCCGACATAGGCTTGGACCTCGGACCGGTCCATCGGATGCTCGCCGATGCCTGCCAGCATCCGGTTCACCGCGGCTGCGATGTCGGGCATCGAGTCGACCAGAGTGCCGTCGAGGTCGAAGACGACCGCGACGCTCACGCCGCCTTCCACTTGATCGAACAGCCGATAGAGGCCGTCTGTTCCACCGGGCCGTGTCCGGTTTCGGCCACCAGCCTCATGGCGTCGAACAGCTCGCGGGGGGCGTCGGCTGGGCCCGGACTGCGGCCGGAGGCGTCAAGTCGGCCGCGGTATTGCAGCCCCAGGCCCGCGTCAAATCCGAAAAAGTCCGGCGTGCAGACGGCTCTGTAGGCGCGCGCCACGTCCTGCATTTCGTCGTAGAGGTAGGGGAAGGGCAGGGCGAGGCGCGTCGCGAGCAGTTTCATGTTGGCAAAGCTGTCCTCGGGGTAGGCCACGGCATCGTTGGAGGAAATCGCCGCGACCCCGATCCCGAGCACCTGCAGGTCGCGGGCATCGCGGATCATCTTGTCGATCACCGCCATCACGTAAGGACAGTGGTTGCAGATGAACATGACCAGCGTGCCCTTCGGTCCTGCAACATCGGCCAGGGTCCAGTCACGGCCATCGGTGCCCGGCAGGCGGAAATCCGGGGCCTTCCAGCCGAAGTCGCAGACGGGCGGGGTCGCGGCCATGGATCAGGCCCCGGCGGCGGCGCGAAGGGCGAGGATGTTTGCGCCATAAGCGGCCGGATTGTCCGGCGTGCCGCCCTTGAAGACGGCGGCCCCGGCCACGAAGACATCAGCACCCGCCTTGCGGATCGCATCGATCGTCTTGTCGTTCACGCCGCCGTCGACCTCGATATGGATGGGCCTGTCGCCGATCATCGCGCGGATGCGTTCGACCTTGGCCAGTTGCGAGGGGATGAAGCTTTGCCCGCCGAAGCCAGGGTTAACGCCCATCACGTTCACGAGGTCGACGAGGTCGAGCAGGTTGTCGATCGCCTCGACCGGGGTGCCGGGGTTGATGGCCACGCCGGGCCGGACGCCTGCTGCGCGGATCGCCTGAAGCGTGCGGTGGATGTGCGGCCCGGCCTCGATATGGGCCGAGATGAAGTCGGGCTTGGCGGCCGCGAAGGCGTCGATATAGGCGTCGACCGGCCCGATCATCAGGTGCACGTCCATCACGCCCCTGATATGCGGGCGAAGCGCCGCGCACATGGCCGGGCCGAAGGTGATGTTCGGCACGAAATGCCCGTCCATCACGTCGACATGCACCCAGTCGGCCCCCTGGTCCATCACGGCACGGCATTCCGCGCCAAAGGCCGAGAAGTCGGCGGCAAGGATCGACGGGGCGATCTTGAGCGAGCGGTCAAAGGTCATGTCGTCCTCGGTGTCCTAGCGCAAGTCCATGCGCACGTAATGCTTGCGAAGCGCCTGGGGGGCAAGTCCGTAGGCGGTCTTGAACTGCTGGTAGAACTGGCTGATCGAGGAAAAGCCCGTCGCCTCGACCACGCTGGTGATCGGCATCGAGCTTTCGGTCAGCAGCGCGCGGGCCCGCAGAAGCCGCATGCGGATGATGAACTGCTTCATCGGCAGCCGCATGACGCCGGTGAACATCGACAGGGCGTAGTTCTGGTGCAGGCCTGTGACCTGTGCCACGTCGGCATTGCTGATCGGGCTGGACAGGTTCTCCATGATGAAGCGCACCATGGCGACGACGTGGCGGATATGAACGGACGAGATCTCGCGCCCCTTGGTCAGGGTGTCGGTGCCGCCGCCGAGGATTTCGAGGTCGGACAGCAGCGCGCGGCGGAAGGCGGTGTTCATTTCGGACTTCACGATCTCGGCCCGCTCGAAATCGCCTGAACGGTAGTCACGATACCACCGCTCGATCGTGCCCGCGTCGATCAGTTCCGAAGGCAGCAGCGCGATGGCACCCCCGAGAAGCAGGACCTGAAGCCGCGCGATATGGGGCATGAACAGGAAGGCATCGACGGGCAGATAGATGTTGCACAGCCTTGGGCGCACTTCCCCTGATGGAACGACCTGCGTCAGTTGATGGGGGACCGATGCCCAGAAGACGGCCATGCGATTTTCCGGAATCACCAGTTCCTCGCCGTTCACGTCGTAGACCATCGACGCGCCTTGCAGGAAGTTCGCCTCGATATGGCCGTGCCAGTGCGGTGTCTCCATGATCTGGGGCTCGAATAGGCGCATTCCGAACCGCCCGAAGGCGCGCTGGCGCGCGTAGAAATGGCGTTCGGTCGCCGGTACGTTGGACAGGGTGCCATCTGCGGCAAGGGTGCGGTCGACCTTGACGTCAGCAGGGCCGCGGCTTCGGTTTCGGGTGGGTTCGGCCATAGGTCTTTCGGGCCCTGTCTTAATTTTCCGGAATACTATGTCGAAAACCGATATTGCTGCAAATGGCAAGTGTCCAGCACACTAAGCCAAGGCCGGAGATCGGAAACAATCCGGGGCCGGCCGGGGAGCGGCGGGATCATCCCGCCCTTTTGGGAGGAAATATGCGACACACAATCTCACGCGCCGGTCTCGCGGCGCTGATGCTTGGCGTTTCGGCAATGGCCGTGCACGCCGATGCCCACAGCCCGACCACTCCGCCCGACGCACCGAAGTTTGACGCGCAGGGCGAACCGGTCTTCGTCAACCGTTCGGACGTCTATGACTACATGGCGCTTCCGGCCTATTCGGAACCCGCCTGGGTGACCGAAAAGTTCGTGAACGCGGGCAAGCTGCCGCCGGTGGCCGAGCGCCTGCCGAAAGAGCCGCTGGTCTTCAAGACTGCCAACATGCCTGACGGCAACGGCGTCTATGGCGACGTGATGCGCCATGTGATCGGCGGCCGTCCCGAGGGCTGGAACTTCTGGGCCGGCCAGTCCTACGGTTGGGGTGGCATCGACATCGGCATGGTCGAGTGTCTGACCCGGACCGGGCCGCTGTTCCAGGTGAACTCGTCCGACCTGCAGCCGATGCCGAACCTCGCCAAGGCCTGGGAATGGTCGGAGGACGGCAAGACCCTGACCGTGCACCTGATCGAGGGCGCGAAATGGTCTGACGGCGACCCGTTCGACACCGAGGACATCGACTTTTACTGGAACGACGTGATCCTCGATCCGGAAGTGACGCCGCTGATGGGCGCATCCGAAGGCACCTACTCGAACGCCAAGCTCGAGATCGTGGATCAGTACACGTTCAAGATGTCGTTCGACACGGCCTTCCCGGAGTCGTTCCTCTACGCGATGGCCTATGGCAACTTCTGCCCCGGCCCGAGCCATGTCCTCAAGCCCAAGCATCCCAAGCACGGCGGCGAAAGCTATGAGGCGTTCCAGAAGGCCTTCCCGTCCGACATGATGAACTTCCCCGTCATGGGCGGCTGGGTCGTGGTCGAGCATCGCCCCGACGACATCGTGGTGCTGCGCCGCAACCCCTACTACTGGAAGGTGGACGAGGCCGGCCAGCAGCTGCCCTACCTCGACGAGATGCACTACCGTCTGTCGACCTGGGCTGACCGCGACGTTCAGGCCGTGGCCGGAACGGGCGACTTCTCGAACCTCGAACAGGCAGAAAACTACGTCGAAAGCCTGAAGAAGGCCGCCGACCCGGCATCGCCGGCGAAGCTGGCGTTCGGGCCGCGCACGATCGGCTACACCCTGTTCCCGAACCTGTCGGGCAATGGCTGGGGCGAGCCGGACGAGCGGGGGCAGGCGGTGCGCGAGTTGAACCGCAACATCGACTTCCGCAAGGCGATCACCTACGCGATCGACCGGCAGCGGCTTGGTGAATCGCTGGTGAAGGGTCCTTTCACGACGATCTATCCGGGCGGTCTCTATGCCGGGACGTCGTTCTACGACAAGGACTCGACCGTCTACTATCCGTATTCGGTTGATGGCGCCAAAGCCTCGCTCGAGGCGGCGGGCCTGACCGATACCGATGGCAACGGCTTCGTGAACCTGCCCGGCGGCGACGACCTGAACGTGACGCTGCTGAGCCAGGTCGACTATCAGACCGACAAGAACCTTGCCGAAGGTGTCGTCGCGATGATGGCCGAAGCGGGCGTGAAGGTGTCGTTGAACCTGCTTCCGGGCAAGGACTTCGACAACGCACGCGACTCGGGCAAGTTTGACTGGATCATCATCCGTAACGGCACGGAACTGATCACGGTCGTGCAGAACACCGCCCAGCTTGCGCCGACGGGTCCGACCACGGACAACAACCACAAGGCGAACGCTGCGGGTGAACTGGACCTGCTGCCGCATGAAGAAGAGATGGTGAAGGTCGTCAACGCCTTCATCGGAAGCCGCGAACCTGCGGAACGGGTCGAGCTGATGAAGCAATATCAGAAGCTCTATACCGAGAACCTCGACGGGATCGGCCTGACGGCCTATCCGGGGGCGCTGATCATCAACAAGCGCTTCTCGAACATCCCGGCGGGCGCGCCGATCTTCATGTACAACTGGGCCGAGGACAACATCATCCGCGAGCGGGTGTTCGTTGCGGCCGACAAGCAGATCGGGGCGGAACTGCATCCGCAGACGCTGCCCGGCAAGCTGGGTGACGCCGGCCCGATGAACTAAGGGTTACTCCCGACGGGGCGGGCAGGGCAGGCCAACGCCTTGCCCGCCCCGGTTACCGGTTTCACCCGCGTTTCCCTGAAATCCTTCGACAGGACTGACCGCTCATGCTCCGTTTCCTCGGCATACGGGTTCTTCAGGCCATTCCGGTGCTTCTGGTCATGTCGATGATCACCTTCGCGATCATCCAGGCCCCGCCCGGCGATTATGGCGACTTCATCCGCACCAACATGATCACGCAAGGCAATGCGACGGTCGAGGCAGCGAATGCAGCGGCCGAGAAGTACCGCGAGGATCACGGGCTGAACGACCCGATGGTCGTGCAATACGGCCGCTGGATCTTTGGGATCGTGACGCGGGGCGATTTCGGAACGTCCTATCTTTACAACAAGCCGGTTGCCGACGTGGTGCTGCAGCGCCTTCCCGCGACCATTGCTATCGCACTGACCTGCCATTTCCTGGCATCGCTTTTCGGGATCAGCTTCGGCATCCTCGCCGCCACGCGGCAATACACTTGGGTCGATACGGTCCTGTCCTTCATCGCCTTCCTCGGCATGACGATCCCGAGGTTCCTGCTGGCGCTGCTGATCCTCTACATCCTCGCCTACAAGTTGAACGTGCAGGAAATCGGGTCGTTCTTTTCGTCGCGCTTCGGCGGTCAGGAATGGTGGCTGGGCTGGTTCGACTTCAACTGGGCCAAACTCTGGAACCTGATCCAGCACATCTGGCCCGTGATCGCCGTCGCCACCATCGGCGGGCTGGCCTACAACATGCGCGTGATGCGGGCGAATCTGCTGGATACGCTGAACGCCCAGTATGTCGAAACCGCCCGCGCCAAGGGCCTGGCCCCCGGTGCGGTCGTGATGAAACACGCCGTGCCGAACGCGCTGCACCCGCTGGTGGCCTATCAGGGCGTCGTGCTGCCCTACATGCTGACCGGCGAGATCGAGGTGGCGATTGTCTTTGGTCTGGCCACAATCGGCCCGGCCATTGTGGGCTCCATGGGCATTGGTGATGTCTATGTGACAGCCACGCTTCTGCTGGTGCTCGGTGCCACGCTGATCATCGGCAACATCCTGGCTGACCTGCTGCTTGCGGTTCTCGATCCGCGCATCCGGATCGGAGGTGAAGCATGACCACGATCATCCGTCACGAGGGCGAGGATGCCGATGACCGCACGTCGACGGTCGGCAGCACCTCACAATCCTACCTGCGCCTGGTCTGGCGGCGCTTCCGCCGGTCCGTGCCCGGGATGCTGGGCCTGGTCATGGTCGGGACGTTGCTGTTTGTCTCGCTCTTTGCCGAATTCTTTTCACCGGTGAACCCGATTGCACCCAACGTCGGCTTTGCGCCCCCTGACAAGATCGGTTTCTGCGTGCCAGACAAGGGCTGCGGGCTCAGGCCGCTGTCCTTCCCGACGGTCGAGGGCGAGGAGCTGGACCCCATCACCTTCCAGCCGCTGATCGGGCCGGACTACGACAACCCGCGCAAGCTCGTGTTCTTTGCCAAGGGGTGGGAATACAGGCTCTGGGGCATTATCCCGGCCTCGCGCCACTTCGTGCAGGTCGACGACGGATCGCCGATCCACATCCTCGGAACCGACAAGCTGGGTCGCGACATTCTCAGCCGGGGCATCCACGGCAGCCGCATCTCGCTGACGGTCGCGCTGGTCTCGGTGGCACTGATCACCATAATCGGCACGCTGGTTGGCATCGCCTCGGGCTATATCGGCGGGCGGTTTGACATGTGGTTCCAGCGGTTCGTCGAGATCATCCTCGCCTTCCCGCAGCTGCCGCTTTACCTCGCGCTGGCCACGCTCATCCCGCCGACCGCGCCATCCGGGCTGTTCCTGACCTTCGTGGTCCTGGTGATCGTCGGCCTTGGCTGGGCGCAGCTGTCGCGCGAGGTGCGGGGCAAGACGATGGCGATGGCGCGGGTCGACTATGTGCGCGCGGCCATGGCCGTCGGGGCAGGGGACTGGCGCATCATCACCCGGCACATCCTGCCCAACGTGATGAGCCATGTGATCGTCGCGGTGACGCTGGGTATCCCGACCATCGTGCTGCTGGAATCCTTCCTGGGCTTCCTTGGCCTGGCCGTGAAGCCGCCGATGATCTCCTGGGGCCTGATGCTGCAGGACGCGGGCACCTTCAGCGTGATCGGCTCCTACCCGTGGATCCTGTCGCCGGTGGGCTTCGTGCTGCTGACAGTCTTTGCCTTCAACGCACTTGGCGACGGTCTTCGCGATGCCGTCGATCCGTACTGAGGGGGCCAGGATGAAAGACGCAACTCAACTTGGCGAAACCGTCATCGACGCGCAGAAGGTCGCGGTGCGCTTCGGCGTGCTGGGCGGCGTGATCGAGGCGGTCAGGGACGTGTCCTTCACCGTCGCGCGAGGCCAGACCATCGCGCTGGTCGGCGAAAGCGGATCGGGCAAGTCGGTGACGGCGCGGGCGGTCATGCGGCTTCTCTCCAAGCGCGGCCGCGTAGGCGAGGAAACGCGCATCCTCTACAAGGGCAAGGACATGGCGCACCTGTCCGAGCCGGAAATGCGGGCGCTGCGGGGCAACCGCATCTCGATGATCTTCCAGGAGCCAATGAGCTCCCTGAACCCGGTCTACACGGTCGGCAGCCAGATCGCCGAGGTGCTGCGCCTGCACCAGAAGATGTCGCGCCACGATGCGATGGCGCGAGCGGTCGAGCTGTTGAAGGAAGTGCAGATCCCCGACCCGGAGTCGCGCATCCGGTCCTATCCGCACCAGCTGTCGGGCGGGCAGCGCCAGCGCGTGATGATCGCCATGGCGCTGGCCAACCGCCCCGACGTGCTGATCGCGGACGAGCCGACCACCGCGCTCGACGTTACGGTGCAGGCGCAGATCCTGCACCTGATCGACGACCTGAAGCGGCGCTACGGCATGGCCGTGATCCTGATCACGCATGACCTGACGGTAGTCCGGCAGTTCGCCGACCATGTCTATGTCATGCAGCATGGGCAGGTGCGCGAGGACGGCCCGACCGAGCAGATCTTCGGCAACCCGCAGCATCCCTATACGCGGCGGCTACTGTCGTCGGAACCCAAGGGGCAAGCGCTGCCCATTGCCGAGAACACCGAAACGATGCTGCGGGGCGACGGCGTCAAGGTTGCCTTCACGTTGAAGAAGGGCGGGGTCTTCAACGCCACGCGCAGCGAGCTTATCGCGGTCGATCACCTGTCGCTCGACCTGCGCAAGGGCGAGACGCTGGGGCTGGTGGGCGAAAGCGGGTCGGGCAAAACGACCTTCGGCATGGCGCTGCTGCGGTTGCAATCGATGCAGGAGGGCAGCGTCAGCTTCCGCGGCCAATTGATCGAGCGGCTGGACCGCAAGGGGATGCGGCCCTTCCGCCAGCGGATGCAGGTGGTGTTCCAGGACCCGTTTGCCAGCCTCAATCCCCGCATGTCGGTGCGCCAGATCATCGAGGAAGGGCTGATCGTGAACGGCATCGGCCAGTCGCGCGCGGACCGGATCGAACGGGTGAAGCAGGCGCTGCGCGACGCGGGCCTGCCCGATACGATCCTTGAGCGTTTCCCGCACGAATTCTCTGGCGGGCAGCGCCAGCGGCTTGCCATCGCGCGCGCCATCGCGATGGAACCAGAGTTCATCCTGCTGGACGAACCGACATCGGCACTCGACCTGTCGGTTCAGGCCCAGATCATCGACCTTCTGCGCCATCTGCAGAAGGAAAAGGGGCTGAGCTACCTGTTCATCAGCCACGACCTGAAGGTCGTGCGCGCGCTTTGCCACCGCGTTCTGGTCATGTTGCACGGAAAGATCGTGGAGCAGGGCCCGGTTGCGGAGGTTCTGGAAAACCCGAAAACCGACTACACCCGGCGCCTTGTCCGCGCCGCCTTCGACATAGCGACATGAGGCAGTCATGAAAAACCATCCCGTCATCACCTTCATCGGCGCCGGTTCGGCCGTATTCACCAAGAACATCGCCGGCGACATCCTGCAGCGCCCGGCGCTGGCCGAGGCCGAGATCCGGCTGATGGACATCAATCCCGAGCGGTTGGGGGAATCCGAGATCATCGTCGGCAAGCTGGCCCAGACGCTTGGCGGCAAGGCGCGCGTCAAGACCTATAACGACCAGAGAATGGCACTGACCGGGGCCGATTTCGTCGTGGTCTGCTTCCAGATCGGGGGGTACGAGCCCTGCACCGTGACCGACTTCGAGGTGCCGAAGAAGTTCGGCCTGCGCCAGACCATCGCCGACACTCTGGGCATCGGCGGCATCATGCGGGGCCTGCGCACCGTGCCGCACCTCTGGTCGATCTGCGAGGACATGACCGAGGTCGCGCCCGAGGCGATCATGCTGCAATACGTGAACCCCATGGCGATCAACACCTGGGCCATTGCGGCGAAGTATCCGCACATCCGGCAGGTGGGCCTGTGCCATTCGGTGCAGGGCACGGCCTGGGAACTGGCCCGCGACCTGGATATCCCGGTCGAGGAGATCCGCTATCGCGCGGGCGGCATCAACCACATGGCCTTCTACCTCAACTTCGAACATCGCCAGGCGGACGGCAGCTATGTCGACCTCTACCCGGCGCTGAAGAAGGGCTACGCCGAAGGACGCTTCCCGAAACCCAGCCACTGGAACCCGCGTTGCCCGAACAAGGTGCGCTATGAAATGCTCACGCGGCTTGGCTACTTCGTCACGGAAAGCTCTGAACACTTTGCAGAATACACGCCTTGGTTCATCAAGCGTGACCGGCCGGACCTGATCGAGAAATTCGGCATCCCGCTGGACGAATACCCCAAGCGCTGTGTCGAACAGATCCCTCGCTGGAAGCGCGAAGCCGAGGTCCTGAAAAGCGCCAGCACCGTCGAGGTGAAGGAAAGCCACGAATACGCCAGCGAGATCGTGAACTCGGTCGTGACGGGTGAGCCTTCGGTGATC
>JBJOQI010000108.1:0-5749 GCA_046050045.1 Pseudomonadota bacterium
TGGTTCATCTGGCTGCCCGAGTTCGGCTGGACGTTGGCGAAACCCGCGCCGAACAGTTGCTTCGCGCGTTCGATGGCGAGCGTTTCGGCGACGTCGACGAACTGGCAGCCGCCATAGTAGCGTTTGCCCGGATAGCCCTCGGCATACTTGTTCGTCATGACCGAGCCCTGCGCCTCCAGCACGGCCCTCGAGACGATGTTTTCCGATGCGATCAGTTCGATCTCGTCGCGCTGGCGACCAAGCTCGGACGTGATCGAGGCGAAAAGGTCGGGGTCGCGGGTGGCGAGGCTTTCGGTGAAGAAACCGGGGTCACGGTGCGGGGCGTTCATGCGCATCTCCCTCTGGAACGGCTGGCGGCTATCTAGCCCCAAAGCCCCATGTCGGAAAGGGCAGAAACCGACGCAAGCAGGGGCCGGTGCGAAATGCCGGAGCGGATCGGAAACCTGCGGCGCATTTGGGCGCTTGTGTTCGCCGCGCGGGCATCCGAACAATGCCGGCGAACAAGTCTGGGGGGTGCCCGTGGCGACAGGACCGAAGATCGCCTTTCTGGCAAGTGACGCAGATGTCGCGCAGGCGGCGCTGGCAAGCCTGTCGGCGGCCTATGGGTCTGTCCTGCCCGAACAGGCCGATGTCATCGTGGCGCTGGGCGGCGACGGCTTCATGCTGCAGACGCTGCACCAGATCGAGGGGTCGGGTGTTGCGGTCTATGGCATGAACTGCGGCACCATCGGGTTTCTGATGAACGAATACGCCGAGGACGGGTTGCATGCTCGCCTTGCGGCCGCCGAAGAGACGGTGCTGAACCCGCTGTCGATGGTAGCCACCGACAGTCAGGGGCAACGGCACCGGGCACTTGCGATCAACGAGGTCGCGTTGCTGCGCGCCGGCCCGCAGGCGGCGAAGTTGCGCATCAGCGTCGATGGCAAGGTGCGGATGGAAGAGCTGGTCTGCGATGGCGCGCTGGTATCGACGCCCGCAGGCAGCACGGCCTACAACTATTCGGCGCACGGCCCGATCCTGCCGATCGGGTCGGATGTTCTGGCGCTGACGGCGATGGCCGCCTTCCGGCCCCGGCGCTGGCGCGGCGCGCTTTTGCCGAAAGAGGCGCTGGTGCGTCTTGACGTGCTGGAACCGGCCAAGCGCCCGGTCATGGCCGACGCCGACAGCCGGAACTCGGTCCGCGAT
This sequence comes from Pseudomonadota bacterium, assembly GCA_046050045.1. Classification (GTDB taxonomy): domain Bacteria; phylum Pseudomonadota; class Alphaproteobacteria; order Rhodobacterales; family Rhodobacteraceae; genus JAOADN01. Next base: position 1,186 of record JBJOQI010000108.1, read on the forward strand.
GTCGTGAGCGTCGAGATCCGGTCAGAACCGTCGGTGCGTCACCGTATCCTCTTCGACCCGGGCCACGGGCTCGAGGAACGGCTGACGCGCGAGCAGTTCGTCTGATCCCGTCTGCCGCGATTGCCTATGCGGCCGCCAGTCGAAGGTCATAGACCTGCCGGGCGCTTTCGATCCTCTGTGCATTCTCCCACGCCCATTGTGCAATCGCAGAGACAGGGCGCTCCAGATCGCGGCCAAGTTCGGTCAACGCGTACTCGACCTGCGGTGGCGTTGATGGCAGGACCGTGCGCGTCACGAACCCGTCGCGTTCCAGGTTGCGCAGCGTAAGTGTGAGCATTTTCTGAGAGATGCCAGCAATCTCGCGCCGGATCGCGTTGAACCGCAGGGGGCCTTTTCCCAGCGCCCGAACGGCCAGCAGCGTCCACTTGTCGCCGATCCGGGACAGAAGTTCACTGATCTTCTGGCAGGTCGCGGTATCCGTCGTGTTACATGGTTCCATCTGGGTGCCTACTTGTCAGGGGCGGCGGTCATCGTGATGTAGGGCCGGTATCGAATAGATACCAGTATTCTCCCGGAGACTTACAGATGTCCAAACCCAAAATCGCCCTGATCGTCAGCTCGACGCGCCCGACCCGTTTTGCCGACATCCCGACCCAGTGGATGCTGGCCCAGGCCCAGGCCCGCTCCGACATGACGGTCGAACTCGTCGACCTGCGCGACTACAAGCTGCCCTTCTTCAACGAAGTTGCCTCGAACGCCTGGGCCCCGACCCAGGACGCCGAGGCCGTGCGCTGGCAGAAGAAGCTGGCGGAGTACGACGGCTACATCTTCGTCGTCGCCGAATACAACCGCTCGATCACCGGCGTTCTGAAGAATGCGCTCGACCAGGCCTATGTCGAATGGGCGCGCAAGCCCTTCGGCGCGATCGCCTACGGCTCGATGGGCGGCACTTCGGCGCTGGCGCATCTGCGCATGATCGGGGTCGAACTGCAGATGGTCCCCGTCCGCCACTCGGTCCACATCGGCGGCACCGACTTCTTCAAGGTCCACCCCGGCTTCGGCGGTTCGGGCAATCTGGCCGACATCGAGGGCGTGATCGCCCCGGCCGCGAAGGCGCTGCTGGACGATGTCGTCTGGTGGGCGAACGCGACCAAGGCTGCGAAGGCCTGACCTGCGCCACCCCGAGAAAAGCACAAGGGCCGGCGAGATGCCGGCCCTTGGTGTTTCCTGGCGGGGCTTTACTTGCCCGCCGCGCTTGCCGCGCTTTCGGGCAGTTCCTCGTCGAAGCAGCGCTGGTAGAACTCGGCCACCGTCTGCCGCTCCAGCTCGTCGCACTTGTTCAGGAACGTCAGCCGGAACGCATAGCCGAGATTGCGGAAGATCTCGGCGTTCTGGGCCCAGTTGATGACCGTGCGCGGGCTCATCACCGTCGACAGATCGCCATTCATGAAGGCCGTCCGCGTCAGGTCGGCGACCGTCACCATCTGGTTGATCTGCTTGCGGCCCTTGTCGGTATTGTAGTGCGGGTTTTTCGCCAGAACGATTGCCGCCTCGGCATCGTGCGACAGATAGTTCAGCGTGGCCACAAGGCTCCAGCGGTCCATCTGCGCCTGGTTGATCTGCTGCACGCCGTGGTAAAGTCCGGTCGTATCGCCCAGGCCGACCGTGTTGGCGGTGGCGAACAGGCGGAACGACGGGTGCGGGGTGATGATCTCGTTCTGGTCCAGAAGCGTCAGCTTGCCGTCATGCTCCAGCACGCGCTGGATCACGAACATCACGTCGGCCCGGCCCGCATCGTATTCGTCGAACACGATGGCAACGGGGTTCCTGAGCGCCCAGGGCAGGATGCCCTCGTGGAACTCGGTCACCTGCTTGCCGTCCTTCAGCTTGATCGCATCCTTGCCGATCAGGTCGATCCGGCTGATGTGGCTGTCAAGGTTCACCCGCACGCAGGGCCAGTTCAGATGCGCGGCCACCTGCTCGATGTGGGTCGACTTGCCGGTGCCGTGATAGCCCTGGATCATCACGCGACGGTTGTAGGCAAAGCCCGCAAGGATGGCGAGCGTGGTGTCGGGGTCGAACTTGTAGGTCGGGTCGATCTCGGGCACGCGGTCGGTGCGATCGGCAAAAGCCTTGACCTTCATCTCGGTATCGATGCCGAAGACATCATGGACCGAGATTTCCTCGGTCGGTTTCACGGCCTGATCCAGCATCGCTCTCGTCCAATCCCTCACTGCCGGGCAAACCCGGTCCGACCATCGTTTCTTGGAACATATATTGGGGGGCCGCAAGGGGAAGGGTGGGCGGCGAAGCAGCGCAGGCGGGAAGCGACATTACCGTGGCCTCACGCAACTCTTACCCCCTGAAACCGTAGCTTCGGGCATAACATCGGCATTCATGGAGGAAACGGGATGCACAGCATGACACGGCGCGGACTTCTGGGACTGACGGCAGGGCTTGCGGGGTCGTTGGCCGGCCTGCGCGGCACCATCGCCGCCGAGGGCACGTTCGAGATCATGAAGACGCCCGAGGAATGGCGGACCATCCTGTCGCCGATGGCCTACCGGGTCCTGCGCGAGGAGGACACCGAGCGCGCCTTCACCAGCACGCTGAACGACGAAAAGCGCGCAGGCACCTATCATTGCGCGGGCTGCGACCTGCCGCTCTACTCGTCCAAGGCCAAGTACGACAGCGGCACCGGCTGGCCTTCGTTCTGGGAACCGCTGCCCAATGCCGTGGCCACCAAGCCCGACTGGGGCATCCTCGGCAAGCGGACCGAGGTGCATTGCCGCCGCTGCGGCGGGCATCTGGGGCATGTCTTCAACGACGGGCCCGAGCCGACCGGCAAGCGCTATTGCATGAACGGCGTGTCGCTCAGCTTCCGGGCGGCATGAGCGAGGCGATCTTTCGCCGGCCGAGCAGGCGCAATGTCAGGTTCCGGCCTGTCACAAGGACAGGGTAAAGAAGCCTCGCCCGCGCCGGGCTGCGGAACAGTTGCCGCATCAGGGCATTGAATGCCCCCGACCCGGTCGAGAGCGCCGACAACAGCACCATGGCGGCGTCGCCGTGGTGCACCTGACCGTCAAGCCGCACGACCATGCCACGATCAAGGTCGATGCCGCTGGCGCGCAGCGCGACGGCCAGCGGGTCGTCGCCCCGCGCGTCGATCAGCCTGACCTGCCCCAGACCGTCGCGCAGCCGCGTCATCCGCACATAGGCCGAGCAGAACGGGCATTCGCCGTCATAGACAATGTCGATGCCGGTCGCCGGGGCAGGGGGGATGGGGTCAGGGCCGGGGTTCATGGTTCAAATCTAGGCTGCGCCGGGCGCAGGACCATATCAATCGGGTTTAAGCCTGCAGCAATAGACAGCCGGTTTATGGCCCCGCCGCGCGCAACTGCCATGATGCGGGCCACAACGCCAATCACCCGGTCCGACCATGGTTTCGCCTGCCACTCTCGTCCAGTCCCCGGCCCCCTCCAGCTGGCGCGCCCGGCTGTCTCTGCCGGTCAGCGCCCAGTCGCTCGCGGTCATCCGCATCGTCTTCGGTGCGATCCTGCTGTGGGACTGCTTCCGCTATATCTCGGCCGAACGGATCCGGCGCTACTACGTCGACGTCGAGATGACGTTCCCCTACTTCGGGCTCGACTTCATCCAGCCGCTGCCAGAGCCGTTGATCCACTGGGCCTGGTGGCTTGTCGGCCTGTCGTCGTTCCTCGTGATGATCGGGCTGTTCTATCGCGTTGCGATTGTCACCTTCATCGTGACCTTCGGGTACTTCTTCCTGCTCGACCGGACGCAGTACCTCAATCACAACTACATGGTCCTGCTCTATGCCTTTCTGCTGGCGCTGTCGCCTGCGCACCGGATGTGGTCGCTCGACGCCCGGCTTTGGCCTGCAATTGCCTCGACCGTGATCCCCTACTGGCCGGTGGCGGCCATCCGGCTGCAGACCGAGATCATCCTGATCTATGCGGGCATCGTGAAGATCACCGACGACTGGCTGCGCGGCGAACCCTTGCGGATCTGGACGCATGAGGCGATCGGAAGGGTCTGGATCGCCCCGATCTTCCAGTGGGACTGGGTCGTCATGGCCGCAGCCATCGGCACGATCATGCTGCACGTCTTCGGTGCGCCCCTGCTGTTGTGGAACCGGACGCGGATCTGGATCTTCCTGATCTACTGCACGTTCCACGTCTCGAACGCGATCTTCTTCAACATCGGGATCTTCCCCTGGCTGACCATTGCCATCACCACGATCTTCTTTGCGCCGGACTGGCCGGAACGCCTCGCCGTCAGGGCCTTCGGCGGGCAGGTGGCCGCGCCGTCACCGCTGCGACAGGCGCTGGGCTTCAGCCGGATCCCGACCGCGCTGATGACCGTGCTTGCCCTGTGGTTCGCCGTCCAGATCGCCCTGCCGATGCGGCAGGTGCTGTTCCCGACCGCCGTCGGCTGGACCGGCGACGGCCACCGCTTTTCCTGGCGGATGCGCATCTATGACCGGCGCGCGCGGGGTGACTTCCTGGTCGAGACGCCCGATGGCAGCAAAAGCTGGACCGTCGAT
>JBJOQI010000109.1:0-3950 GCA_046050045.1 Pseudomonadota bacterium
CTGCTCTGGCACGCCCTGCGCGGCGGTTACTGACCGCGCGCCCGCGCCTCGACCATCACGCACAGGATCTCGAACATCAGGCTTACGCCCAGCCAGGCCGTGCCGCCGGTCGGGTCGACCGGGGGCGAGACCTCGACCAGATCGGCCCCCACGATGTTCAGCCCCCGGCATTCCCGCACCACATCCATCGCCTCGTAGGCATTCGGCCCGCCCCATTCCGGCGTGCCCGTGCCCGGCGCAACCGAGGGGTCGACGAAGTCGATGTCATAGGACAGATAGGCGGGCTTCGTGCCCACGATCTCGCGCGCTTCGGCCATCACCTCCTTCCAGCCGCGGTGGTGGCATTCCTCGATCGTGATGATGCGGATGCCATGCTCGCGGGCAAAGTCGCGGTCGGTGCTGTCGTATTGCGTGCCCCTGATTCCGATCTGGACCATCCGCGCCGGGTCCAGAAGCCCCTCGTCCACGGCAAAGCGGAAGGGGTTGCCGTGCGTCGGGATCTTCGACCCGAAATAGGCGGGAAACAGGTCGGTATGGCTGTCGAAGTGGACAAGACCCAAGGGCTCGCCGCCCTTGGCCAGCCCGCGCAGGATCGGCAGGGTGCACAGATGGTCGCCGCCCGCCGACAAGGGCCGGATCCCCTTGGCGCGCAGCTTCGCGATGCCCGCCTCGAACCGCGCGAGACTGTCGAGCACATCGACCGGGTTCGGGCCGATGTCGCCCATGTCGGCCACCTCGACCGTCTCGAAGGGGCGCAGCTTCGTCACCGGATGCTGCGCCCGGATCATTGTCGACAGATCGCGCAACTGCCGCGGCGCGTGGCGCGGGCCGGGCCGGTTCGAGGTGCCGCCATCGAAGGGCAGACCCACCAGACCGATCTTCACCTCGCCCGCACGGGGGTGGTCCACCGGGACGTAGGGCAACCGCATGAAGGTCGGGATGCCCGCAAAGCGCGGCATCTCCATCCCCGAGACCGGGTGAAAGAAGGGGTCAGTCGTCATGGCGGGATACTCCGGGTTTTGCCGCAGGCTCGGCGCTTCGGGCAGGCATTTCAAGCGCAAACGCGACACCCTGCGCGGCATCTTTGCCGCAGGTGCCGAAGGCCCCGGAAACAGCGCGACGTAGGCTGAACGTACGTACGTAAAGAAGACGTTGGGAAGACGTCAGGAAGACGTGGTTTTTTCAGCCGGAACAGGGGCTTGCGGGCCGATCACGGCTTACGCGTCCAGTTCGGCGTCCCAATAGAGGAAATCGACCCAGCTGTCGTGCAGGTAGTTCGGCGGAAACCGCCGCCCGGCGTTCTGCATGTCATCGGCCGTGGGCGCATTTGGCGGGCGGCGCAGGCTCAGCCCCGACTGCTTCAGCGACCGGTTGCCCTTGCGCAGGTTGCAGGGTGCGCAGGCCGCCACGACATTCTCCCAGCTGGTGATCCCGCCCCGCGACCGCGGCACCACGTGGTCAAAGGTCAGATCGCCCTTCGATCCGCAGTACTGGCAGCAGAACTCGTCCCTCAGAAAAAGATTGAAGCGCGTGAATGCCACGCGCTTCTGGGGTCTTACATATTCCTTCAGCACCACGACCGAGGGTATCCGGAACTCGGCCCTCTGGCTTCGCACCACCTCGTCGTATTCGGCAAGGATCTGCACCCGGTCGAGGAAGACCGCCTTGATCGCCTCCTGCCACGGCCAGAGCGACAGGGGGTAGTAGGACAGGGGCCGGAAGTCGGCATTCAGCACCAGCGCCGGGCAGTGCCGCAGCGCCGAAGGCTCTCGGACAAAGCTTGTCCGGAATTCCCCTTCCCCGCTGTGGTGTCCGTCCAGCATGAGTGACTCCGTCCTCGCCCCGACTGCCCTTTGGCACCAGAGCGGGAGCACCCGCTCCGGCCTATGGGGCAACTATATCTGGCGTTTCCCGCCTGACAAGCCCCGTGATCTGCGATGTTTTGCTAACGCAGCAAGATCACATAGAGGTGACGGGGCCGCGAATCCTGCTCGTCACCAGCGGGCCTCGCCGGATCGCCGGCCTTCGGCCTGACGGCCCGCCCGGCATCTGCCGCTTCCGAAAACGAAAAGGGCGGCACCAGCCGCCCCGCGATCCCTTGATCTTGCCTTCGGTCCTAGCGGCGCGACTTCGCCTCGACCCGGACCTCGGCCCTGCGCGGCTCAGGGCGCTTCAGCGCCATCAGAAGCCCTGCGGTAGCGGCGGCGAGTGCGGCGGCAAGAAGCATTGTCCACGTTCCTTCAGGTTCGTCCGTAACAGCAAGGTAAAGGAAGATTTCGCGGATTCAAGCCCCCGCGCAACTTACTTGCCGTAAAGTCGCTGATGCAGGAAGCCCAGCGCCACCGAAAGCCCGTCCGGCGCAATGCCGTGACCGGTGCCTTTCATCACATGGCCATAGGTCTCGACCTGCGCCGCAACCAGCGCCCGCGCGGCCCGGTCCATGTCCTCGAAGGGCACGACCGGATCGGCGTCGCCATGCACCAGCAGGACGGGCGGGCGGGCCGTGATCTCTGCCGCAAGGGCCTCGGGGTTCAGCAACCGCCCCGAAAAGGCGACGATCCCGGCAAAGGCTTCGGCCCGCCGAAGCCCTACCTGCAACGACATCATCGTGCCCTGCGAAAAGCCGAAAAGACAGACTTGCGAGGAGGTTAGGCGCTCTTCCTGCAGCACGCCGTCAAGATAGGCATGCAGGTCCAGCGTCGATTGCGCCAGGCTTTCGGCCGCCGCTGCCTCGGGCGAGCCATCCAGCCAGGGCACCGGAAACCATTGCTTGCCGAAGGGATTGTTCCGGCAGGGTTCCGGCGCGTCGGGCGCGCGGAAGGCCGTGTCGGGCAGATGCTCGCCCAGCACATCGGCCAGGCCCAGCAGGTCCGCGCCATCCGCGCCGTAGCCATGCAGGAACACCACCAGGGACCGCGCCGCGCCCGAGGCGGCATTCCGCCGATTGTCTTGCAGTTTCCGGATCATCGGATCCCCTCGCGCGATTTCACGACGCGGTAGTAGGCCCAGAGCGCCCGCGCCGCAACCGATCTCCAGGGCGACCAGGCCTCGGCCATCGCGCGGAACTCGCGTTCGGTCGGGCGGGCGTGCAGGTCGAACAAGAGCCGCGCCGCCTCTTGCAGGGCAAGGTCGCCCGGCGCGAAGACATCCGCCCGGCCCAGCGAGAACATCGCATAGATCTCGGCGGTCCAGCGGCCAATTCCCGGCAGCGCCGTCAGCCGGGTGATAACCTCATCCGTCGGCAGGCCAGCCAGCGCCTCGTAGTCGAGGCCGGCCTGTGCGACCGCCACGGCATAGCGCATCTTGGGGCGGCTCAGACCGCAGGCCCGCAGGGCTACCTCGTCCGCGCCCGCAACCGCGTCGGCCGAGGTCAGTCCCGCGGCCGCAAGCCGCGCCCAGATCGCGTCGGCCGAGGCACGGCTGACCTGCTGGCTGACGATCGCATCGAGCAGGGCAGGATAGCCCCCGGGCCGCAGCCGCAGGGGCAGCGGCCCGGTCCGCGCCAGCACATCGGCAAAGCGGGGTTCGCGCGTGGCCAGCCACTCCGCCCCTTCGGCAAGGCAGGCCCCGGAGGTGATGATGCGGCCGACCATGTCAGGTTTTGTCCTTGCAGAACTGGATCGAACAGGCCTACCCATGCCGCATGACCGACGCCCCCGCAACACCTGCGTCCGCCCTGCCGGGCGATGCCCGCGCCCGCCGCAACGTGGTCGTGCTGGTTCTGGCGCAAGCGATCCTCGGCGCGCAGATGCCGATGATCTTCACCATTGCGGGGCTTGCCGGGCTGACGCTCGCACCCAATCCCTGCATGGCAACGATGCCGATCTCAATGGCGGTCCTCGGCTCGATGCTGACGGCAAACCCGATCTCGGCACTGATGCAGCGATACGGCCGGCGCGCAGGCTTCGTGGCCGGCGCAGTGGGCGGAGCGCTCGGTGCGGGGGTCGGGG
>JBJOQI010000110.1:0-10415 GCA_046050045.1 Pseudomonadota bacterium
GGCCGCCACCTGTCGAACCATGTCGAGCCTGAAGTGGTCGAGGCCCTTCGCAACGCGGTCGTGGCCGCCTATCCCAAGCTGTCGCACCGCTATTACCGGCTGAAGGCGAAATGGATGGGCCTGGACCGCTTGCAGGTCTGGGACCGCAACGCGCCGCTTCCGACCGAGGTGAAGCGCACGGTGGGCTGGGACGAAGCGCGCGAGACGGTGATGGGGGCCTATTCCGCATTCGCGCCCGAGATGGCGAAACTTGCCGAGCCGTTCTTCACGAAGGGCTGGATCGACGCGGGCGTGAAGCCCGGCAAGGCGCCCGGGGCCTTCGCCCACCCCACGGTCACGGATGTGCACCCCTATGTGATGCTGAACTACCTCGGCAAGCCGCGCGACGTGATGACGCTGGCCCACGAACTGGGTCACGGCGTGCATCAGGTCCTGGCCGCGCCGCAGGGCGAGATGCTGTCGAGCACGCCCCTGACGCTGGCCGAAACCGCGAGCGTCTTCGGCGAGATGCTGACCTTCCGCCGCCTTCTGGCCAATGCCAGGGACAAGGCCGAGCGGAAGACCCTGCTGGCCGGCAAGGTCGAGGACATGATCAATACCGTCGTCCGCCAGATCGCCTTCTACGACTTCGAGGTGAAGCTGCACGCCGCGCGCCGCGAGGGCGAACTGACGCCCGAGGACATCGGCGCGCTGTGGATGAGCGTGCAGGCCGAAAGCCTCGGGCCGGCCTTCGACTTCATGCCGGGATACGAGACCTTCTGGTCCTATATCCCGCACTTCGTGCATTCGCCCTTCTACGTCTATGCCTATGCCTTCGGCGACGGGTTGGTGAACGCACTCTACGCCGTCTACGAGGAGGGCCTGCCGGGCTTCCAGGACAAGTATTTCGACATGCTGAAGGCGGGCGGTTCGAAGCACCACAAGGACCTGCTCGCGCCCTTCGGCCTCGATGCCAGCGACCCGACGTTCTGGGACAAGGGCCTGAGCATGATCGCGGGCTTCATCGACGAGCTGGAGGCGATGGAAGGCTAGCAGGCGGGTTTTCGCCCGTTTCGGCGGCAAGACAGCGAAAATACTGAGGCGATCGGGAAACACTCGCGCCGGAATCCGCAAACTTGCCACGATTCCGGCAGTATTGGTTGTTAACGACTCAGTCTGGTCATGTGCAATTCCCTCGGGGACAGCGAGTCGTTACGAGTGTGTATCGGGATGAACAGTGAACGAGTTTCCCGTGGGTCTGGGGAGCCGTCGGCAGCGCCGCAACCGTGTGGAACGGGGGCACGCTGAGTCATGGCCACGACCTTCAACTGGATCTATCTCGGCACCTCGACGACGGTCCTTGACCCGACCGAAGGCAACACCGTGGCCGAAGGCCGCAATTCTTTCCTTGGCCTAACCTTCGGATCGACCAGCGCGCCGCTCTATGCCGAGATCACTTCGGCCACGATGATCAACAACGGCGGCTCGGCCACGGCGCTGGACGCCAACAACAATGCCGCCAACGACCAGTTCTCGACCGACATCGGGTCAGGGACGCAGACCTTCACCTTCGACAGCAGCGTCCAGTACAACGCGACCATCACCTATGCCGACGGCACGACGGCGACGGTCACGGCGGTCTTCCTGCAGGCGACGACGGGCGAGATGTTCCTTGCGCCCGAGACCGGGGCAAACGCCGACACGACGGCCTACGAGGCCAAGCCCATCGTCTCGATCACCTTCAACTCGGTGGCGCAGACCGGGGCGAACCTTGGAAGCGACCGTCAGGTCACCGGCTGGGACGACGGGATCATCAGCGGCACCTCGGGCGCGGATTCGATCGGCAGCGCCTATGTCGAGCCCATCGCCAACGGCTCGGACCGGATCGACAACGGCGACGGCACCTCGGGGTCGGCCACCGCGTGGCAGGACGACGTGGTGCAGGCCGGCGCGGGCAATGACACCGTCGCCGCGGGGCTTGGCAACGATACCGTCGACGGCGGCACCGATGCCGACAGCATCGACGGCGGCGACGGCAACGACTCGCTTTTTGGCGGGACCGGCACCTTCGCCGACACCATCCTCGGCGGGAACGGGCTCGACACGATCGACGGCGGCGACGGCAATGACTCGCTGCTTGGCGGCGCGGGCGCTGACAGCATCGCGGGCGGCCTTGGCGACGACTATGTCGACGGCGGCACCGAGGCCGACAGCATCGACGGCGGCGACGGCAACGACTCGCTTTTTGGCGGGACCGGCGCCTTCGCCGACACCATCCTCGGCGGGGCGGGAAACGACACCATCGACGGCGGCGACGGGGCGGATTCGCTGTCGGGCGGGGCGGACAACGACAGCATCCTCGGCGGTGCGGGCAATGACACGATCGACGCAGGCAGCGGCGACGACAACGTTTCGGGCGGTCTCGGGGATGACAGCATCATCTTCGGGGCGGGCAACGACACGGTCTCGGGCGGTGATGGCAACGACTTCATCGACGACCTGGTCGGCGGCAACCTGACGGGCACCAACCTGCTGCAGGGCGACGCGGGCAACGACACGATCTATGCGGGCCTCGGCAACGACACGCTCGACGGCGGGGCCGACAACGACCAGCTGTTCGGCGAGGACGGCAACGACAGCCTGACCGGCGGTACCGGCACCGATGCGCTCGACGGCGGCACCGGGAACGACACGCTCGACGGCGGAACCGGGGCCGACACGCTGACCGGCGGCACCGGCAGCGACTATTTCACCGGCCTCGGCATCGGCGATGTCGTCGACGGCAGCGAGGACAGCCCCAGCACCGAGGAGGACATCCTCGACCTCTTCGCCTCGGGCTGGACCAAGGCCACGACCAACATCCTGTTCTCGACGCCCGACAAGGAAAACGGCACCGTCCAGTTCCTTGACAACCTGGGCAACATCATCGGCACGCTCAGCTTCTCGAACATCGAGACGATCGTGCCCTGCTTCACCCCCGGCGCGCTGATCGACACCGCGCGGGGGCCGGTTCCGGTCGAGCATCTGCGGACGGGCGATCTGGTGCAGACGATGGATTCGGGCCTGCGCCCGGTGCACTGGATCGGCAGCCGCGACCTTGCGCCGGGCACACTCGCCGCCAGCCCCGAGCTGCACCCGGTGCTGATCCGCCGTGGCGCGCTCGGCCCCGACATGCCGGCGCGCGACCTGCTGGTCAGCCCGCAGCACCGCATGCTGCTGACCGGGGCCGGGGCCGAGCTGATCGCGGGCGAAAGCGAGGTGCTGGTGCCAGCGAAGTTCCTGGTGGGCCGGCCGGGGATCAGCCAGCCGCAGCGGCTGCGGCCCCTGCGCTACCTGCACTTCATGTTCGACCGCCACGAGATCGTGCGCGCCGACGGGGCCTGGAGCGAGAGCTACCAGCCGGGCCTGTCGACGCTCGACGGCATGGACAGGGGCCAGTACCGCGAGCTTGTCACGCTCTTCCCCGAGCTTGCGACCGACGCAGGCCTCGCCGCCTTCGGCGCGGCCCGCTACAGCCTGAAGGCGCACGAAGCGCGGGCGCTGGTGGCGGACCTCGGCTGACGGGCAGGTCAGACGGGCGTTTCGTTCGCCCAGACCATGTCGATCATCGCCTGCGTGCCCCTGGCGTCTTCCAGCGTCCAGGGATAGTCGCCGCCCTGCCTGATCTTCCGGCCGAAAGCCTCGACCTGGTTGCGATACTGGCGCGCGCCGGGGAAGCGCCACTGCTGGTCCGGCTCGCCCGCGCGCCACATCGTCACCTGCGCCTCGGCGTGCAGACCCGCGTTGAAGGGGCCGTTTGCCACCTTGACCATGCCCCTGGTGCCCTGGAACGTCACCTCCTGCCGCGGGAAAAGCCGCATCGAGGTGATCGAGGAATAGGTGAAGCGCCCGCCCTTGCCTTCCATGTCGCCGGTCACATGGGTCCAGACATCGACGCCGTTCTCGCGCCTCACCCGGGCCGCGATCTTCACGGGCTCGGCCCCGGTCACGAAACGGGTCGAGCCGAAGGTATAGACCCCGATATCGGGGATCGAGCCGCCGCCGGTCTCGGGCCGGTTGCGGATGTTGTCGGGGTCCGACCGGTTGTCATAGCTGAAGGCGGCGTCGACATGGTCGACCTGCCCGATCGCGCCCGACTGCACCAGATCGCGCGCCTTCTGCCACTGCGGATGGTGCACGATCATGTAGGCCTCGGTCGCAAACAGTCCCGTCCTGTCGCGTTCGGCGATCAGGGCGTCGATCTCTGCGGCGGTCATGGCGATTGGCTTTTCGGTCAGCACATGCTTGCCCGCCCGCAGGGCCTTCAGCGTCCATTCCACATGCAGGTGGTTGGGCAGCGGGATGTAGACTGCCTCGATCTCCGGGTCGGCCAGAAGGGCGTCATAGTTCAGGTGAACTTTCAGGTCGGGGCAGAAGTCCAGGAACCCCTGCGCCTTGTCCGCGCTGGAGGTCGCCAGCGCCGCAAAGCGCGCGCCCTCGGCCTCGTGAATCGCCCGCGCCATATGCTCGCGCGCGAACTTCGCAGCCCCGAGCACGCCCCAGTTGACCGGTTTCATCGTCGTCTCCTCCATCCCTGATTTTGCGGGCAGGCTATGGCCTGCCGCCGCGAAAGGCAACGCACGCCCTTGATCAGGATCACGGCGCGGCGGCGCGGGGTCTGCGAGGATCAGGGCCAAGGTTCACGCCAGCGGGGAGCAAGGCCATGAGACGCAGGACTGTCCTACTCGGCGGGGCCGCGGCCCTGGGGGCAGCGGGTGTCACGGCCGGTTTCCGCCGCGACCTGATGGCAGCCCGCGCGGCGGTGGCCACGGGCAGCACCGTCATCGCCACCCGCAGCGGCGACATGGAATATGCCGAGGCCGGGTCAGGCCTGCCCGTCCTGATGCTGCATGGCACCGGCGGCGGCTTCGACCAGGGCCTTGGCTTCGTGCGGCGTCTCTGGGACGGCGGCGGCTTCCGGGTCATCGCCCCCTCGCGTTTCGGCTATCTGCGGACGGCCTTTCCGGCCGATGCCTCGACCGCGGCACAGGCCGATGCGCTGGTCGACCTGCTCGACCACCTGGGGATCGACAGGTTGCCGGTCATGGGCGGGTCTGCGGGGGCGCTGCCCGCGATCGAATTCGCAATCCGCCACCCGGGCCGCTGTGCGGGCCTCGTGGCCATCGTGCCCGCAGCCTTTGCGCCGGGCCGCCCGCCGATGCGGCCGAACGCGGTCGGTGCCGCGATCATGCGCCATGCGCTGCGGTCGGACCTGCTGTTCTGGGCGGGGATGCAGCTGGCCGAGGACCGCATGATCGCGACGCTTCTGGCGACCGACCCCGCGCTGGTCCATGCCGCCGCGCCCGAGGAACAGGCGCGCGTCCGGGCGATCCTGCGGTCGATCCTGCCGATCAGCGCCCGCGTGCAGGGCCTGCTGAACGACGGGGCCCTAGCCGGCAGCCCGGCCCCGCAGGCGCTGGAGCGGATCACCGCGCCGACGCTGGCGATCTCGCTTGACGACGACCGCTTCCTGACGGCTGACGCCGCGCGCCACATCGGTGCAACGGTGCCCGGAGCGCGGGTGGTGATCTATCCCACCGGCGGGCATGTCTGGGTCGGGCGCGACGCGGAACTGACGGGAGAGATCGCCGCCTTCCTGCGCGGCCTCTGACCGGGGCGTGCCCGCAAGAGCTGCCTGTCAAATGCCGGTTCGGCATGACAGACATGCCGGAATTGCATGCCCATCCCGCCATTGCAGGCGTATGGTCCGCCGCGCCTTCACACCAGAAGGCGTCACCACTGGTGAGACCATGCCGTCACCCGGCACCGGACCCGCCTCTGCGCGCAAGGCCCTGATCCTGGCCGCGCGGATCCGAGGTCATCTTCTGCAAGTCAGCCCTGCCCGCCTGCTGTTCGCTGGATACCTGTTCTACGCGCTTGCGGGCTGGGCGATCCTGTCGCTGCCGCTGGCGCAGACCGCGCCGCTTGCGCCGCTCGACACGCTGTTCACCGCGACCTCGGCCCTGTCGACCACCGGCCTTGCCACTGTCGACACCGGCACGAGCTTTACCGGCTTCGGCCAGGCGGCGGTGCTGGTCCTGATCCAGCTGGGCGGCCTTGGCTACATGACCGTCAGTTCCTTCGTCTTCCTCGCCTGGCGGCACCGCCTGTCCGGCTTCCGGGTCAAGACGACGCGCGCGGCCTTCGGCCTGCCCGAAACCGTCGCGCCCGCGGCCTTCCTCGGCTCGGTCGTCGTCTTTACCCTTGCGGTCGAGCTTGTCGGCGCCTTCGTGCTGTCGGTGATCTTCTATCATCGCGGGGTCGAGGGTTTTGTCTGGCAGGCCGTCTTCCATTCGGTTTCGGCCTTCTGCACGGCGGGCTTTTCGCTGTTCCCCACCAGCCTAGAGGCCTTCCGCACCGACGCCAACCTGCTGATGGTGCTGTCGGTCCTGTCGATCCTTAGCTCGGTCGGGTTCCTGATCGTGACCGACATCTGGACCTGGATCATCGGCCGCGCGCCGCGGCTTGGCTATTCCAGCCGGGTGATCCTGACGATGACAACGGTGCTGATCGCGCTGGGGACGGTCCTGTTCCTGGCCGTCACGCCCGCGCCCCCCGGCACGAGCGACGGCCAGAGGGTGCTCGATGCCTTCTTCCAGGCCATGTCGGCCTCGACCACGGTGGGGTTCAACAGCGTGCCGATCGGCGGGGTTGTCCCCGCGGCCATGCTGGCGCTGATGGCACTGATGCTGATCGGGGCCTCGCCCGCGGGCACCGGTGGCGGCCTGAAGACCACCAGTGTTGCCGCGCTGTGGGGGGTGCTGGCCGCGACCCTGACGGGGCGCAGTTCGGTCAGCTTCCGCGGCGCGACCCTGCCCGACCGCCGCATCCGGGCCGCGGTCGCGGCCTTTCTGGCCTATATCCTGCTGTCTTTCGCCGGTCTCTTCATCCTGCTGGTCACCGAGGCCGGTGCCGCCTTCGAGGCGCTGCTGTTCGAGGTTCTCTCGGCGCTCAGTACCGTCGGCCTCAGCATGGGCGTGACGGGCGCGCTGTCGGACGCGGGCAAGGCCGTGATCGTCCTGCTGATGTTCGCCGGCCGCGTCGGGGTGATTTCCTTCGGGCTTGCCCTGACCTTCCGCAGGGCATCCGCGGCCGAGGAGCCGGTCGAGGACATCATCCTGTAAAAGCAAAAGGGCCCCGACCGGGGCCCTTTCTTCATCTGCCTCGGACCCCGGCCCTACGCCGGTTCCAGAAGGCCCTTTTCCCGCGCCAGTTCGCGCATCCGGTCCTGCAGCTTCTCGAAGGCCCGGACCTCGATCTGGCGGATCCGCTCGCGGCTGACGTCATATTGCGCCGACAGGTCTTCCAGCGTCACCGGTTCGTCGCGCAGGCGGCGCTGGACCAGGATGTCGCGCTCGCGCTCGCTCAGCACGCTCATCGCGCGGTCAAGCAGCACCCGGCGGGCATCCAGTTCCTCGGCCTCGGCATAGTCGCCCGCCTGATCGGCGTCCTCGTCCTCCAGCCAGTCCTGCCACTGGCTGGTGGAATCGCCATCCGACCCGACCGTAGCGTTCAGCGAGGCATCGCCGCCCGACAGGCGGCGGTTCATCGAGATCACCTCTTCCTCGGTGACGTTCAGGTCCTTGGCGATGCGCGCCACGTTCTCGGGCCGCAGGTCGCCCTCTTCCAGCGCGCCGATCTTCGACTTGGCCTTGCGCAGGTTGAAGAACAGCTTCTTCTGCGCCGAGGTGGTGCCCAGCTTCACCAGGCTCCACGACCGCAGGATGTATTCCTGGATCGAGGCGCGGATCCACCACATCGCGTAGGTCGCCAGACGGAAGCCCTTTTCGGGGTCAAAGCGCTTGACCGCCTGCATCAGGCCGACGTTCGCCTCGGAAATCACTTCGGCCTGCGGCAGGCCATAGCCCCGGTAGCCCATGGCGATCTTGGCCGCGAGCCGCAGGTGGCTGGTGACCAGACGGTGCGCCGAGGCAGAATCCTGATGATCCACCCAGGCCTTGGCCAGCATGTATTCCTCTTCCGGTTCCAGCAGCGGAAACTTGCGGATTTCCTGCAGATACCGGTTCAGGCCCTGTTCGGGCGAAGGTGCGGGAAGGTTGGCGTAAGTCGACATCTTTTCCCTTTCTGTCCCGGCACATGACTCCGGGATACACGAACGTAGGTGTGCGAGCGTCCCGGCTCAAGTCCGAAAGCCATGCAATCCGAGCATGGCGATTGTTCAGCCTTGCAGAGGTGCAGCCTCTAGCATGTCTCGCTTAACGTTTCTTTTACGCCGTTCCGTCGCCGATGGCTGGCACGTTTCGTGCCTTTCACGCCCTTGTCAGGGGTCGAGAGCGGAAATCAGCCCCGCCATGTCGGCCGGCAGGGGCGAAGTGAACTCCAGCCGCTCGCCGGTCACCGGGTGGTCAAAGCCCAGCGTCGCGGCATGCAGCGCCTGCCGTGGGAAGGCCGCGGCCGCCTCTGCCCCGGCCTCGCCCACGGCCTTGGGCGACAGCTTCCTGCGTCCGCCGTAGGTGTCGTCGCCCAGCAGCCCGTGCCCGATGTGGGACAGGTGCACCCGGATCTGATGGGTGCGACCGGTTTCCAGCCAGCATTCCACCAGCGCGGCGACAGACGGCGTGCCAAAGGTCTCGACCACCCGAACCCGGGTCACCGCATGCCGCCCGCCGCCCTGCACCACGGCCTGCCGCTGCCGGTCGGTCTTGTGGCGCGCCAGCTGGGTGGCAATGCGCAGTACCGCCGCCGCTTCCCAGGTCACGCCCGCGATGCCGCGCAGGCGCGGGTCCGAGGCCTCGGGCACGCCGTGGATCACCGCCAGATAGCGGCGGGTGACGGAATGGTCCTCGAACTGCCGGGCAAGGCCGTGATGCGCGCGGTCGGACTTGGCCACCACCAGCAGGCCCGTCGTGTCCTTGTCGATCCGGTGCACGATGCCCGGCCGCCGTTCGCCCCCGATCCCCGACAGGCTGTCGCCGCAGTGATGCAGCAGGGCATTCACCAGCGTGCCGTCCCTGGACCCCGGCGCCGGATGCACGACCAGCCCCGCGGGCTTGTCGATCACGATCAGGTCGTCATCCTCCCAGACCACGTTCAGCGGGATGTCCTGCGCGAGCGTCTCGACAGCCTCGGCCGGGCCGAGCGCAATGTCATAGACCTCGCCCTCGGCGACGCGCGCCTTCTGGTCGGTCACCGCCACGCCGCCGCGCGTCACCGCACCCTCCGCGATCAGCCGCGACAGGCGCGACCGCGACAGGTCCGCCTGCTCTGGCACAAAGCGCGCCAGCGCCTTATCAAGGCGGTCGGGCGGGTTCGGCCCGATCTCGACCCTGACAGAAGTGGTTTCCATGTCCGACACGAAGGACCCGTCCCTGCCCGGAACCGAGGTGGCGCTGCCGCCCACGGTCCGCTTCCTGAAAATCCTGGTCACGGTGCTTGCGGGCACCATGATCGCGGGCCTCATAACCATCATCGCGCTGATTGTCATCCGCTTCCCGGCGCTGACGGCAACGGCCCCCGCCCTGCCCGCCAGCGTCACCCTTCCCGAAGGCGAGGTTGCCCGCGCCGTGACCTTCGGCACCGGCTGGATTGCCGTCGTGACCGAAGAGGACGAGATCCTGATCCTTGATGCCGGAACCGGCACCCTGCGCCAGCGCATCGCCATCACGCCTTAGGCCGCCCGCAAGGCCTTGGCGGCGCGCGCTTTCCCCGGCAGAGTGCCGGCAGCGCAAGACAGGGGGGCGACATGGCTGCGGCACGCTGGGGGATCATCGGACCGGGGGCCATTGCCCACAACTTCGCCGACGCGCTGGCGGCCAGCCGGTCGGGCCGTCTCGCCGCCATCGCAGGCCGCGACGAGGCCCGCCGCAACGCCTTCGCCGACCGCTACGGGATCGAGGCGCGCCGCCGCCACGCGACCTACGAGGCCATCGCCGCCGACCCGCTGATCGACGCGCTCTACATCTCGACCCCGCACCCCTGGCACGCGGAACTGGCCATCATGGGCTTGCGCGCGGGCAAGGCCGTGCTGGTCGAGAAACCCGCTGGGATGAACGCCGCCGAAGTGACCGCCGTGACCGAGGTGGCCCGGCAGGAGGGCCGTTTCTTCGGCGAGGCCTTCATGTATCTCTGCCACCCGCAGATTGCCCGGATGCTGGCCATCATCGCCGCGGGCGAGATCGGCGAGGTGCGCCATATCCGCTCCTCTTTTGGTTTTTCGGCCGGGTTCAACCCCGCTTCGCGGCTTTACGACTGCGCGCTTGGCGGCGGTGGCATCCTCGATGTGGGCGGCTACCCGGTGTCCTTCGCGCGTCTTGTCGCCGGGGCTGCCGCCGGCAAGCGGTTCGATGACCCGGTGACGGTCAGGGGCACCGGCATCCTTGGCCAGTCCGGCGTCGACGAGGTCGCCTATGGGCTTTTGTCCTTCGCCTCGGGCATCA
>JBJOQI010000111.1:0-8155 GCA_046050045.1 Pseudomonadota bacterium
GGACGGCGCGGCGATCTCCGAGGCCGTCGAGGACGGACCTTCGCCAAGCCGCAAGGTCGGCTAGGCATTTCATCCCTTGATCGGCATTGCCCAGCCACCCGTGGCGGCACGGCATCTTGCGGTTGCCCGATGTCGTCGATGACGACCCCAGGCGGCAGAAGCTCTGGCGTTACCCCGTCAGCTTCTGTCCGCCTGACCCCCGACCCATCC
Organism: Pseudomonadota bacterium; assembly: GCA_046050045.1. Lineage (GTDB taxonomy): Bacteria > Pseudomonadota > Alphaproteobacteria > Rhodobacterales > Rhodobacteraceae > JAOADN01. Next base: position 211 of record JBJOQI010000111.1, read on the forward strand.
GGGAACCGGACCAACGAGGCGCCTAGGGCAGGAAGGGCAAGCCGTTCAGCGCCTGCCAGAAGGTAGAGCCGGTCAGGGCGACGAAGGCGAGCGTCCCGGCGATGACGGCGGTGGTCGCGGCGCGCGGCGGCAGGGCCAGGGCCGCGACCAGGCCGCCAGCAGGGATGAAGTGCAGCGCATGGGCCGCGAAGAAATGCGCTACGCGCAGGTCCCCTACCTCGCGCGACCAGCCCATCGGCCAGAGGCGGGCGTCGGTGACGGGCGTTCCGACATGGTGGCCGGTGGTCGAGGCCATGTAGCCTGCCACGGGCACAGTCAGCAGGAAGGTCAGGATCAGCCCCGACGCGATGGCAAGTTTCATCGCGGGCGACAGGCCGGTGTCGGGGTTCCGGGCGATGGCCAGGCCCATGACCAGCGTGGGCGAGGTCAGGATCAGGGCGAAAAGCCCCATGACCGAGTAGAGCGCGGACATGAGCGGACTGGCCACGTTGAAATGCGACCCCGTGCCAAAGGCCGCGGCCCCGGCGATCCAGGCCATTTCGGCGAGGATCGCAAAGACGACGATCCCGGCATAGGCGCGCCAGAGCCGCGATCCGAGCCAGTGCGAGGGCATGAAGCGGGCAAAGACGGCAAGGGTGGCGAGGTAGAGCGACAGCGACAGCTGGAACTTCACCGGTTTCAGCCAGATGTTCTCGCCCTGAAACAGGCGGCCATCGATTTGCGCTGCGGCCAGCGTCACGACCAGCGACAGGGCGAGGAAGATCGCAAGCCGGGAAAAGGCGGGCGCGTCGGCAAGGGCGTGGCGAAGGATGCGACGGGCGGAGGTCGTCGCGGGTTGTTCGAGGGAAAGGTCGGTCATGCGGTTGCCTCATGGGTCTGGGGGGCGATCTGCCCACGCGTGGAGCGGATCGCGGCGAAGGTCAGAAGGCCCGCCGGGCCGAAGAGGAAAGTCAGGCCAAGGCAGGGCAGGACAAGCAGGTGCGGCACGGCCTCGTGCCGGGCGGTGCGGGCAATCCAGGCCCCGACGAACAGATCGAAGGCGAGGTAGTGCACCCATCCCGCCAGCACGAGCCAGGGGTTGCCGAACAGCGCCATGACCTCGGGCAGGCTGCCGAACCCGCCTTCGGCCCCGGCGAAGTGCACGAGCACGAGGGCCGTATAGCCCAGGGACAGGGTCAGCGGAATGACCCAGCCGGCCACAAGACCGGCCGCGCGCGGGGCAAGGGGCGACAGGGCCAGAGCGACCCAGCCCAGAAGCGCCAGCGGGTTCACGACCTGGAACATTGTATCGGGGGACATGCGACGCCTCGCTATCTTGACGATGACAAGATATAAATGCTCCCAAATCTTTACGATGTCAAGATTTGATTTTGACGGCGACTAGATCAGGGGCTAGAAGGGGATATGGACACGAGGCAAAAACCCGACGAGCGCCGGTACCACCATGGCGACCTGCGCGCGGCACTGCTGCGCGCCGCGGAAGAGGAGCTGACCCTTGCGGGGGTCGAGGGGTTCTCGCTGCGCGCGGTCGCCAAGCGCGCGGGCGTCAGCCACGCCGCGCCGGCGCATCACTTCGGCGATGTCACGGGGCTGCTGACGGCGCTTTGCGCGGAAGGGTTCCGGCGCTTCCTTGCGGCGCAGGCCGCGCGCGAGGCAGTGGCGGCCGCGGACCCGCGCAGTCAGATCATCGCGGCCGGGCTGGGCTACATCGACTTTGCGATCAGCGCGCCCGCGCTGTTCCGGCTGATGTTTTCCTCGGCAAAGCCCGACCGGGCGTCCCACGAACTTGCCGAGGTTGCGGGGGCGGCCTACCGCCATCTGCTGGAACAGGTTGCTGCAGCGGGCGGGACAGTGGCGAAGGACGGAACGCCGACGCTGGACGTCGCTGCGGCCTGGGCGGCGGCGCACGGGCTGGCCGACCTTATCGCCTCGCGCCCGATGAAGGGTGTGGCCGACATGCCCAAGGACCAGCGCGACCGATTCCTGGCCGGCATCATCGACCGCGCGCTGCCGCGCTGATCCTCAGACCGCGCGGTCGAACTTTGTCGACAGGTGAATCAGGCTTTCACTGCTGCGGACGCCCGTCATCTCGCCGATCTGGTCAAGGACCAGGTCGAGGACCGAGGTATCGGGGGCCGCGACCTGCAACAGAAGATCGACGCGCCCGCTGGTCGTGTGCACGCGCTCGACCTCGTTGATCGACTTCAGGCGCGACAGCACGTTGGCCTGCGCGCGCGGCTCGATCGTCAGCAGGACGGTCGCCCGGATCCGGCCCTGACGGGCCCCTTCGCCCAGCTTGACGGTGTAGCCTGCGATGATTCCCGTCGTCTCCAGCCGTTCGAGACGCGCCTGTATGGTGGACCGCGCAACCTTTAGTCGGCGCGACAAGGTCGCCACCGACATACGGGCATCCGTGCCCAGAAAGGCCAGGATCGAGCGGTCGAGTTCGTCCATGCTGCAACACCGACAGTTTGCCAAAGCGTTTCGTCATTCTAACGAAACATCGCCGCAAATCTACACTTTTGATCGGTGAAAATGTGCCCCATATCGCGCAAGCTTTTTCGTACAGGAAAAGGGCGGCTCATACGCACCTGGCCTGGTTGGATAGACCGCGTAAGCGTCTCCCGACCCGTATAGCCGGGGCAAGAGGTGGCTGCGCTCTGTTGGCAAAGGGAACACGCCGATGGGGCTTTCTAAGACTATCTGGGCAAATCCGTCCGAGCTTCTGCGCACGCAGCAGCCGGAGAACCCTGTGATGTTTTTTGCGCCGACGGTGCTTCAGGCCACCGCAAAGCGCTTTCTCGATGGTTTTCCTGGGCTTGTAACCTACGCGGTCAAGTCGAACCCCGACGAGATGGTGATCCAGAACCTCGTGGCCGCAGGCGTTACGGGTTTTGACGTCGCCTCGCCCTTCGAGATCGAGATGATCGGCCGGCTCGCGCCGGGGGCCGCGCGGCACTACAACAACCCCGTGCGGTCGCGCGCCGAGATCGCCTATGCGGTCGAGCAGGGCGTGACCTCGTTCTCGGTCGACAGCCATTCGGAGCTTGCCAAGCTGGCCGAGATCGTGCCCGCGCAGGGGGCCGAGGTGTCTGTCCGCTTTAAGCTGCCGGTCAAGGGCTCGGCCTACAACTTCGGCGCCAAGTTCGGGGCGACGGCGGAAGAGGCGGTGCTGATCCTGAAGGAAGCGGCGGAATATGGCTTCACCCCGTCGATCACCTTCCACCCCGGCACGCAGGTCAACGACTTGACGCTGTGGCAGCAGTTCATCGACAAGGCCGCGTGGATTTCGCGCGAGGCCGGCGTGAAGATCGCCCGCCTGAACGTGGGCGGCGGCTTCCCGTCGCACCGCTCCTCGGCCGACCAGCTGACGCTGGAGCAGATCTTTGCCGCCATCGACGCGGCCACCGCCTCGGCCTTTGGCGCCGACCGCCCGGCGCTGGTCTGCGAACCCGGCCGCGCGATGTGCGCCGAGGCCTTTGCCACCGCCGCCAAGGTCAAGGGCATCCGTGACGGCAACCACGTGTTCCTGAATGACGGCGTCTACGGCACGCTGTTCGAAATGCCGATGATCGGCATGATCGACCGGATCGTGGCACTGTCGTCCGAGGCCGAGCCGCTGACGGGTGAGCTGCAGCCGAAGATCTGTTTCGGCCCGACCTGCGATTCGGTCGACCGGCTGCCGGGCGAGATCATGCTTCCCTCGGATCTGGAGGAAGGCGACTACATCCTGTTCTACGGGATGGGGGCCTATTCAACGGTGACGAACACCCGCTTCAACGGGTTCGGAGAGCTGACCATCGGCACGGTGATGAACCTGCGCTGAGGCATCTGCCGCAGGGCGGCGCGCTCTGTGCGCCGCCCCAAATCGGGCCGAACCGGTCGCTAAAATGCCAAGAATCCGCGCAAAGCTCGGGGCATGAGCATTGTGTTGCGTCACGAGTCGAAGCCTTTGCGCCCGCGCGGTGTTGGCGCGACATCGGGCGCTTGCGCCGGGACCGCCGCAACGGCGGTGAAGGACGGCGGCCGATGACGGCCCGGATTGCGCATTGGTTCCGGCAGATCTTCCGCCCCGGCGGCCGGGTCGAGACGATCCCGCCGGCCCCGGTCAGGACCGCGCGCGAACGTCCGGTCACGACCCATGTCATCCTGCTCGACGGCACCATGTCGACGCTTGATCCGGGGCGCGAGACGAATGTCGGCCGGATCTACAAGCTGCTTCGGACAGTGCCGCCTTCGGCGCGGGTGTCGGTTTATTACGAGGCCGGGGTGCAGTGGCGGACCTGGCGCGACACGCGCGACGTGGCGATGGGACGCGGCATCAACCGCCAGATCCGCCGCGCCTATGGCTGGCTAGCCTCGCACTATCGGCCGGGGGACCGGATATTCCTGATGGGATTCTCGCGCGGGGCCTATGCGGTGCGGTCGCTGGCCGGAATCATCGACCGGGTGGGCCTGTTGCGGGCAGACAGCGCGACCGAACGCAATGTGCTGCTGGCCTATCGCTACTACCAGTCCGACGACCGCCGCGCGGGCGAAGGCGTGTTCCGTGACAGGTTCTGCCACCCGGCCGTCGAGGTCGACATGATCGGCGTCTTCGACACCGTGAAGGCGCTCGGCCTGCGGCTGCCGCTGTTGTGGCGGTGGAGCGAGCGCGAGCACCGGTTCCACAACCATCATGTCAGTCCGGTCGTGCGGCACGGGTTCCACGCCCTTGCGCGCGACGAAACGCGGGCCGTGTTTCGCCCGGTGCTGTGGGATACGGGCGGCATTCACGCCACACGGGTCGAGCAGGTCTGGTTCCGCGGGACGCATGGCGATGTGGGCGGGCACCTGAACGGCTACGAGCCGGCGCGGCCACTGGCGAACATTCCGCTGGTCTGGATGCTCGACCGCGCCGAAGAGGTGGGGCTTCCCTTGCCGGAAGGCTGGCAGGTGCAGTTCCCGACCGATCCCGCGGCGCGGTCGGTGGGAACCTGGCGCGGGATCGGTCCGATGTTCCTAATCCGGGGACGCAGACGGACGGGAGTTGATCCGTCCGAGCGTCATCACCCGACTGTTGCCGGGAGTCTTTCCTCCGGGCTGTCGGTGCGGGGGCTGCTCTTGCGGTGGCGCATCCGGCCCAGATGAAAAGGACCGCCCGCGACAGGGGGCGCGGGCGGTCTCAGGAAGTCACCGGAGATTCTCCTCCCTCAGGCGACTTTCTCCAGCGCGACCTCGGGCAGGATGCCAAGCGCGTGGCAGACCTGGCGGGTCATGTGTGGGCGGTTCAGCGTATAGAAGTGCAGGTCCTCGACCCCGCCGCGCAGCAGGTTGTCGCACAGCTGCGTGCAGTGGGTCAGCGCCAGCAACTCTTCGCGACCGTCGCGTTTGGCAAGCTGGAACGCCTCGTCCAGCCGCGCCGGTACATGCGAGCCGCAGCGGTTGGCAAAGCGCTTGGCCCCGTCCCACGAGATGATGGGCAGGATGCCCGGGATGATCGGGGCGTCGATCCCGGCCTTCACGCAGGCATCGCGGAAGCGAAAGAAGGTGTCGGCCTCGAAGAAGAACTGGGTGATCGCGCTAGAGGCGCCCGCGTCGATCTTGCGCTTGAGCCAGGTCACGTCGGCCGCGGTGTCGGCCGAATCCGGGTGCGGCTCGGGGTAGGCGCCGACGCGGATCTTGAACTTGCCGGTCCGGGCGAGCGTCTCGACCAGTTCGACTGAATTGGCAAAGCCCTCGGGGTGCGGCGTGAAGCGGGTGGCCCCTTTCGGCGCATCGCCGCGCAGGGCCACGATCTCGGTCACGCCGGCCTCGGCATAGGCGTCGGTGATGGCGAGAGTTTCGGCCTTGGTCGCGTCGACGCAGGTCAGATGCGCAGCCACGTTCAGCCCGTAGTTCCTGCCGATGGTCGTCACCGCCTCGTGAGTCAGGGTGCGGGTCGTGCCGCCGGCGCCGTAGGTGACCGAGACGAAGCCCGGTTTCAGCGGCGCAAGGTCACGGACGGTTTCCCACAGCCGGAACGACGCGTCGAGCGACTGGGGCGGGAAGAATTCGAAACTGATACGCGGTGACGTGGTCATGATACGGGCGTCCTTCTGTTGGCCCCCTTGTGCCACGCCGCGCCATGTGAGACAAATTCATAAAATTCACGATCTACATGAGATTTCGCTCACATGCATATCGAACTTCGGCACCTTCGCACCATCAAGGCGATCCATGACGCGGGCGGGCTGGCGCGGGCGGCGGACCAGCTCAACATCACGCAGTCGGCGCTGAGCCATCAGGTCAGGGGGATCGAGGACCAGACGGGGGTAGAGCTGTTCGTGCGCCGGTCGCGGCCGCTGAAGCTGTCGGCGGCGGGCCAGCGGTTTCTGCGGGCCGCCGAACGCATCCTGCCCGAAATCGAGGCGCTGGCCGAGGAATTCCGCGGCCTGACCTCGGGTCGGGCGGGGCGGCTGCACATCGCCATCGAATGCCATGCCTGCTTCGACTGGCTTTTTCCGGTGCTGGAACAGTTCCGCCACGCCTGGCCCGATGTCGATGTGGACATCCGCCCGGGTCTCGCCTTTGGTGCGCTGCCTGCGCTGATGCGGGAAGAGGTCGATCTTGTGATCTCGTCGGACCCCGAACGGCTGGAGGGGGTGACCTTCAACCCGCTGTTCGACTATGCCCCGGTCTTCGTCGCCTCGGCGCAATGTCCGCTGGCCGCAAAACCTTATGTCGAGGCCGAGGACTTCCGCGACCAGACGCTTCTGACCTACCCGGTGGACCGCACTCGTCTGGACATCTTCTCGGAAGTGCTGAGCCCGGCGAAGATCGAGCCGCGAGCGGTGCGGCAGGTGGAACTGACAGCGGTCATCCTTATGCTCGTCGCCGCCAACCGCGGAGTGGCGGTCCTGCCCGACTGGGTGCTGCGCGAGGTGAAGTACCAGCCGGACTACGTGACGCGCCCGGTGACGGCGCAGGGGTTGACCAAGCGGATGTATGCGGCAACGCGCGAAGACGATGCGCTGAAACCATGGATGGCGCATTTCCTGCGACTGGGCCGCAGCGAGCCGGTGAAGCTTCAGCGGCAGTAGCGCCTTCACATCCTGCGCCGCCCCGGCTATACGGCCCGCTTGACCGACCCCCGGAGCGTCCCATGCAAGGCAGTGCCAACCTCAACCTGATGATCAAGGCCGCCCGCAAGGCAGGCCGCAGCCTCGTGAAGGATTTCCGCGAGGTCGAGAACCTTCAGGTCAGCATGAAGGGCGCGGGTGACTTCGTGTCGAAGGCCGACCGCGAGGCCGAACGGATCATCAAGGAAGAGCTGATGGGCGCGCGCCCGACCTATGGCTGGCTGGGCGAGGAAACCGGCGAGACCGAGGGCCAGGACCCGACGCGCCGCTGGATCGTCGATCCGCTCGACGGGACCACGAACTTCCTGCACGGCCTGCCGCATTGGGCGGTGTCCATCGCGCTGGAGCACAAGGGCGAGATCGTCGCGGGCGTGGTCTTCGACCCGGCCAAGGACGAGATGTTCTATGCCGAAAAGGGTCAGGGCGCCTGGCTGAACGATTCCAACCGGCTGCGGGTGTCGGCGCGCCGCAACATGATCGAGGCAATCTTTGCCACCGGCGTGCCCTTCGGCGGGCGGTCGACCCTGCCGGCGACGCTGCAGGACCTGGCGCGGCTGATGCCGGTCTGTGCGGGCGTGCGGCGCTGGGGGGCGGCGGCGCTCGACCTCGCCTATGTGGCGGCAGGGCGCTACGACGGGTTCTGGGAGCGTGGTCTGAACGCCTGGGACATTGCCGCGGGACTTCTGATCGTGAAGGAAGCGGGCGGATTTGTCGGGCCGGTGCGCACCGGGCGCGACATCCTTGAATCGGGTGGCATCATCGCGGGCAACGGCGAGTTGTTCGACCCGCTGAGCCGGATCCTGCGCGAAGAGGCCTGACGGGAGCCGACCAGGGCCCGACACGGC
>JBJOQI010000112.1:0-4820 GCA_046050045.1 Pseudomonadota bacterium
CGCGGTCGCCGATGTGCTGGCCGAAAAGTCGCGCCGCGCCATCGCAGCCTATCTTGCGATTGCCCCCGCTGTCCCGGCCTTTGCCGTTGCGGGTGGTGTCGCGGCCAATACGGCCCTGCGCGGACGGCTGCTCGACCTCTGCGCTGTGGCCGGCGTCAGGTTTGTCGCGCCACCGCTGGCGCTGTGCACCGACAATGCGGCTATGATCGCCTGGGCCGGGATCGAGCGGTTCAGGGCCGGTCTGACCGACGGTCCGGGCCTGTCGGCCCGGCCGCGCTGGCCGCTGGATGACCGGGCGGCGGCGATGATCGGGTCCGGCAAGAAGGGGGCCAAGGCATGACGGTCGTCGTCCTCGGCGCTGGGGCGTTCGGCACAGCGCTTGCCATCGCGCTCGGGCTGGCCGGACGACCGGTCACGCTCTGGACCCGCGATGCACGTGACGCGACAGAGATGGCCCGGCTGCGCCAGAACCCGCGTCGCCTGCCGGGGGCGATCCTGCCCGCATCGGTGACCATTTCCGCCGGATTAGACACTGTTTCCGGGGCCGATGCCGTCCTTCTGGCCATCCCCATGCAATCCATCGCGGCCTTCCTGACGACCGAGGGGCACCGCCTGTCCGGCTTGCCGGTCGTGGCCTGCGCCAAGGGCATGAACCTGGAGACAGCCGAGGGGCCGACCGCGCTGATCGGCCGGCTTGTGCCGGGTGCCACGCCCGCAATCCTGACAGGGCCGAGCTTTGCTGCCGACATCGCCCGGGGCCTGCCGACCGCGCTGACCCTGGCCACTGCCGATGATGCGACCGGCGAACGGCTGCAGGCCATGCTCTCGACCCCGACCCTGCGGCTTTACCGCACCACCGACACGGTGGGGGCAGAGGTAGGGGGCGCGCTGAAGAACGTCGTCGCCATCGCCGCGGGCGTCGCCATCGGCGCTGGTCTCGGCGACAGCGCGCGGGCGGCGCTGGTCACGCGGGGCTTTGCGGAAATGACCCGCCTTGCTGCCGCGCTGGGCGGCAGGCCGGAAACGCTGTCGGGCCTGTCGGGCCTCGGCGACCTGATCCTGACCTGCACCTCGGCCCAGTCGCGGAATTTCGGGTACGGGATGTCGCTCGGGCGCCGCGAGGGCTTCGACCCCGCCGTCACGGTCGAGGGGCGCGCAACCTCGGTTGCCGCGGCGAGCCTCGGTGGCCGCCTCGGCCTTGACGTGCCGGTCACCAAGATGGTTGCGGCGCTGTCGCATGGCAGATTATCCATCGGCGAGGCGGTGGAAGCGCTGCTCGCCCGCCCGCTTCGGAAGGAATGACCATGCCCTTTGCCCTGATCTGCACCGACAAGCCCGGCCACCTTCAGGTCCGGGTCGACACGCGGTCGGCCCATCTCGACTATATCGCGCGGACGGGCGTGGTGATGATGGCAGGCCCTTTCCTTGCCGATGGCGCGATGAACGGGTCGCTCATCGTGCTCGACGTGGCCGACCTGGCTGCGGCACAGGCCTGGGCGGCCAATGACCCCTATGCGGCAGCGGGCCTGTTCGAGAAGGTCGAGATCCGGGAATGGAAGAAGGTGATCGGCTGATGGCCTACTGGCTTTTCAAATCGGAACCCGATGTCTGGAGCTGGGACCAGCAGGCCGCCAAGGGTGCGGCAGGCGAGGAGTGGCACGGCATCCGCAACTATCAGGCGCGCAACAACATGCGTGCGATGCAGGTGGGCGACCTGGGGTTCTTCTACCATTCCAACATCGGGAAAGAGGTCGTGGGCATCGTCGAGGTCGCGGCCACCTCTCACCCCGACAGCACGACCGACGATCCGCGCTGGGATTGCGTCGACATCCGTGCGGTCAGGCCCCTGGCCCGGCACGTCACCCTCGATCACTGCAAGGTCGAGCCGGGGCTGGAGAACATGGTTCTGGTGAACAACACCCGGCTGTCCGTCCAGCCCGTGACCGAGGCCGAGTGGCGCATCGTCTGCCGGATGGGCGGGGTCGAGCCCTGATTTCGCTTCGCGTTTTCGGGTTCTGGCGGCATTATCGGGTGCACAGGACCTGAAAACAGGAGTGGACAGTGGAAATTCTCAACGTTCTGGTGGCGGCAATTGCGGCCTTTGCCTTCGGTGCCGTCTGGTACATGAGCATGAGCAAGCCGTGGATGGAGGCCGCCGGCATAGCGGTCGGCGCTGACGGCAGGCCCGTCAATTCGGCCGACAAGACACCCTTCATCATCGGCCTGATCGGCATGGTGCTGTGCGCCGGGATGATGCGGCATATCTTCATCATGGCGGCCATCGACACGGTCGGGAAGGGCCTGCTGTCGGGCCTCGGGATCGGCGCTTTCCTGGTCATGCCCTGGGTGGCGATGAACTACGCCTTTGCCGCCCGGCCCTCGAAGCTGACCTATATCGACGGGGTGAATGTCGTGGTCGGCTGCGGCATCATCGGGCTTGTGCTGACGCTGTTCTGAGCAAACGGAAAGCCCCGGTCCGATGGGCCGGGGCTATCGCAGGGCAGGACGGCGCGTCTTACTTGTAGACGCTTTCCTTGCCGAAATGCTTGGTCAGCATGTAGTAGACCACGACGCGGAACTTGTTCCGCTCGGACTTGCCATAGGTCTCGATCACGGCGTTGATCGCGTCCATCAGCTGCGGGCCGTCCTTGAGGCCGAGCTTCTTGATCAGGAAGTTGTTCTTCACAAGCTCAAGCTCGGACGACTGGCTGGCCGCGACGGTTTCCGAATCCTGGCTGTAGATCGCCGGGCCGCAGCCGATGGTGACCTTGGTCAGAAGGTCCATGTCGGGCGTCATCTTGCACTTGTTCTTCAGGTCGTCGGCGTATTTCGCGATCAGATCGTCACGCTTGCCCATGTGTCACTCCCACCTGTCCCTTAGGGGTTGGCATTCATTACCGGGGCACAACGCTCGCCCCGCCCGGGACAATAAATCCCGCCGGGTGAAAAACGCAAAGAAAAAGGTCGCAGTGTCCGTTGCGTCAAGCGGCCGAGAGGTGGATCAGATACTGGTTGGCCATCAGTTCGAGCCGGGCCGTTGATCCAAGCCCTGCCATCAGCGCCTCGACCGCCGTCTTCACCGGCGCGCCGATTTCGGTCTGCCAGTTGAAGTCGTCACCTGCGATGATCCCGCCCGGCTTCACCTTGGCCTTCGCCAGCGCAAGATCCTGCCCGACGAAGGGTTCATTGTGATTGCCGTCGATATAGACCCAGTCGAAATAGGCGTCGGGGAAACCGGCCAGCGCGTCGGCCGACATCGCGCGGTGCAGTTTCACGCCGGGGTTCGACGCGAATTTGGCAGCCACCTCACCGAACATCTCGTCCATGCGATTGGCGTTCTTCTTGCGGCCGAAACCGGTGTTGTTGAATTCCGGCTGGTAAAGCCATGGGTCGATCAGGTGCAATTCCTTCGGCTGCGTGATCTCGATGATCCGCTCGCTGAACTTGCCTTCCCAGACGCCGATCTCGGCAGCAATGCCGCCTTTCGGCATCTTGCCCAGCATCTTGTCGCGCAGCCTCGCGCGTTTGCCTTCGTCTTCCATGCCTGTCTGCCCCGTACCCGTTGTGGTCTTTGCGCAGGACTATAGGGGTTCGCGACCCGCGCGAAAAGACAGACGGCCCCGAAGCGATCCGGGGCCGTCCTGCTTAAGGCAATCTGTTGCCGCTCAGTAGCGGTAGTGGTCCGACTTGAACGGGCCTTCGATCGTCACGCCGATGTATTCGGCCTGGTCGGGGCGCAGCTGGGTCAGTTTCACGCCGATTTTCTTCAGATGCAGGCGCGCGACCTTTTCGTCGAGGTGCTTGGGCAGGATGTAGACGCCGGGCTTGTAGTCCTTGCCCTTGGTCCAGAGCTCGATCTGCGCCAGCACCTGGTTGGTGAAGCTGGCCGACATAACGAAGGACGGGTGGCCCGTGGCATTGCCGAGGTTCAGCAGACGGCCTTCGGACAGCAGGATGATCTTGTTGCCCGAGGGCATCTCGATCATGTCGACCTGGTCCTTGATGTTGGTCCACTTGTGGTTGCGCAGCGCCGCCACCTGGATTTCGTTGTCGAAGTGGCCGATGTTGCCGACGATGGCCATGTTCTTCATCTCGCGCATGTGCTCGATGCGGATCACGTCCTTGTTGCCGGTCGTGGTGATGAAGATGTCGGCGTCGGAAATCACGTCTTCCAGCACCACCACCTCGTAGCCGTCCATCGCGGCCTGCAGCGCGCAGATCGGGTCGACCTCGGTGACCTTCACGCGGGCACCGGCGCCGCGCAGTGAGGCCGCCGAGCCCTTGCCCACGTCGCCGTAGCCGCAGACGACCGCGACCTTGCCGGCCATCATCGTGTCGGTCGCGCGGCGGATGCCGTCGACCAGCGATTCCTTGCAGCCGTACTTGTTGTCGAACTTCGACTTGGTGACCGAGTCGTTCACGTTGATCGCCGGGAAGGGCAGAAGGCCCTTCTTGTGCAGGTCATAGAGACGATGCACGCCCGTTGTCGTTTCTTCTGATACGCCCTTGATCGCGTCGCGCTGCTTGGTGAACCAGCCGGGGCTGGCCTTGAGGCGCTTCCGGATCTGGTTGAACAGGCAGACCTCTTCCTCGGACTGCGGAACGGCGATCAGGTCGGTCTCGCCCGCCTCGACCCGCGCGCCCAGAAGGATGTAGAGCGTCGCATCCCCGCCGTCGTCGAGGATCATGTTGCAGGTGCCGCCCTCGCCGCCGAACTGGAAGATGCGGTCGGTATAGTCCCAGTAGTCGTCCAGCGTCTCGCCCTTGACGGCGAAGACCGGGATGCCGGCCTCGGCAATCGCGGCGGCGGCGTGGTCCTG
>JBJOQI010000113.1:0-8918 GCA_046050045.1 Pseudomonadota bacterium
CCGGCGGCGGGCCCGAGGTCACGGGCGGCCATTCGGTGGCACGGGTGACCGGGCCGGGGCGTTTCCTGCGGCGGACGCATCTGGATGAGCTGCCGCAGCTGTGGAACATCCTGCGGGGCGACATGGGCTTTGTCGGGCCGCGCCCGCCCCTGCGCGCCATCGTCGCGGCCCGGCCCGGGCTCTACGCCACGGTCCTGGCGCGGCGGCCCGGCCTGACCGGCCTTGCCTCGCTGGCCTACGCGGGCCGCGAGGCGCGGCTTCTGGCCGGGGCCCTGACGCCCGAGGCGAGCCTGACCCGCTACCTCGCGTCCTGCGCCCCGGCCAAGGCACGGCTCGACCGGCTGCATGGCAAACGCCGCACAGCGGGGCTGGACCTCGCGATCCTGCTGGCGACGGTCCTCGGCCTTGGACGCCTGCCGAGATGCCTGCGGCGGGCGGGCCCATCGCGAAGGGCGAAAAAAATCGTCGGACAGGACGCACCGGTTAACCAAAAAACCAGACACCGCACGCACCCTGCACCCGACATCACCTGAACCGGGCGGGCGGCGCGGCCGCGACCCCGGCGGGTGCCATCAGTCGGGGGCGACATGGGTCTGAGATCGGAATCACGCGCCGGCGGCTGGCCGGACATACCGGCCGATGCCTGGCTGCATCAGGACCCTGCCTGCGACGTGCCGCCCGGACTGGTGGCTCTGTGTCCGCAGCTCGGGCCGCCGCCCCTGCCGGTCACGCGGCTGGCCGATGGCTACCGCGACAATGTGGTCTGCGTGACCGGGGCTGGCGGCAGCATCGGCCTGCGGCTCTGCCGTGACCTGCTGACCCTTCGGCCAAGGCGGATCGTTCTGGTCGAGGCGGCGGAACCCGCGCTGGTCTCGGCCGAACGCGCCCTTGCCGGTGCCGCGGCGGCGCAGGGCGTCACGCTTGTGCCGGTGCTCGGCTCGGTCTGCGATTCGACGCTGATGCACCGGTTGCTTGCGCGGGAGGTACCGCATTTCGTCCTGCATGCCGCCGCGCACAAGCACGTGGCGCAGCTTGAAACTAACGCCCGCGCGGCGGTCATCAACAACACGCTCGGCACGGCGACGCTTGCGCGTGCCGCGCGCGACGCAGGCGTTGCGGGCTTCGTGCTCGTCTCGACCGACAAGGCTGTCCGGCCGGCCAGCGTGATGGGGATGAGCAAGCGGCTTGCCGAGTGGGTCATCGCCGACATGGCGGCCCGTACGCGCGGCGGCTGCGGGTTTTCGATCGTGCGCTTCGGCAATGTCTGGGGGTCGTCGGGGTCGGTCGTGCCGCGGCTTCGGGCGCAGATCGGTGCCGGTGGCCCGCTGACGCTGACCGATCCGCGGGCCGAGCGTTACTTCATGTCGGCCGCGGCGGCTTCCGACATGGTGCTGTCGGCCGCCCTGTTCGGGGGGAATGGCGAGACCTTCATTCCCGATCTTGGTCCGCCGCTGACGGTCGCGGCACTTGTGCAGGCGTTGCTGTGCGAGGCCGGCCTGCCGCCCGATGGCGGGGTGCTGCCCGTCACCCTGACCGGCCTGCGTCCGGGCGAGCGGCTGCACGAACGGCTGGCCGCCTCACGGGCCAGGCCGCGACGCGTGGCCCATGGCCTCTACCGCGTCAGCGAACCCCGCCCGTCCGAGATCGAGGTCGCGGCTGCCCTGCGCCAGATGCGCGATCTCTGCGACACGGGCGACGACAAGGCCCTGGTGACGGCGCTGCGGTTCTGGACAGGGACGCGCAGGGGTCAGACCGGGCGCGATCCGGGCCTGCGCCGGGCGGTGGCCGGATGACGGCGGAACTGGTTTCCGCGTCCGCAGTGCAGGGCGCGCCGGGCCCGGCGGCAAGGCGTCGCATGCCGCCGCGTCGGCTGCTTCTGGTGGCGGGGATGCACCGGTCCGGCACCTCGGTGCTGACCGAATGCCTTGCGGCCTCTGGCTGGGCGCTGCCGCGCGACATCGGCGCACCGGCACCCGACGCGCCGCGCGGACATTTCGAGCCCCGCGCGCTGGTCGACCTGCATGACCGCCTGCTGGGCGGCAGCGGGCTTTCCTGGGACAGCCTTGGCGACGGGGCCGAGGCCGCGCCTCGGGCGCTGCGTGCGGCGCGCGATCTTGACCGGCAGATCGACGCGGCGCTTGCGGAAAGCTTCGGTGCGGCAGGGGCCTGCATCGTCAAGGACCCGCGCCTGGCGCGGTTGCCCGGTCTCTGGGCCGGCTATCTGGCGCGACGGCGGCATCGGCCTGTCCTGCTGCTGCCCCTGCGCCACCCGGCCGAGGTCGCGGCCTCGCTCGCCCTGCGCAACGCGATGCCCGCCGCGCAGGCGGCGCTTCTGTGGCTGGCGCACGTCTGCGGCGCCCTGCGGCTGGCGCGGGGCTGTCCGACGCTGATCCTGCGTTTTCCGCACTGGACGCGGGATCCGGCCGCAGCGGGCGCGGCACTCGCGGCACTGCTGGAGGAACCGGACCTCGCCCCCCGGTTCGCGGCGGCTGCGGGCGAGGCGGTGCTGGCCCGCAGTCCAGGGCGGGGGCAAGGCGCGGCGTCGGATGCCGGTCGCGGCGAGGCCGAACGGCGCGCCGCCGCCCTGCACGATGCACTTGCCGCGCTGGTCGCCGGTGCCGGGGAGGGACCCGCGTTTCGCCTGCCCGAGGGCGGAGTTTCCGACGACCTGACCCGGCCGGCCGAGGCGACGCTCGCCGATGCCAGGGCGGCGCAGGACTGGGCGCTGGCCCGCTTGCCCGGCCGTCCCGCGACCGGCGACGGCCGGAGCCTCGCCCTTGCGGCCCGGGCCCGTTCGGCACTCGCGGACCGCGATGCCATGCTTGCCCGCGCCCAGGCCGAACGACAGGAAAAGGACGCGGACATCGCAGAACTGCGGGCAGTCGTTGCCGAGACGGAGGCGCGGGCCGGCCGGGACATCGCCGCAGTTCAGGCCGCCGCCGCCGTCGAGGCTGCGGCGCTGCACGACCTTGCGTCGCGGCAGGCGGCAGAGCTTGCGCAGATCCGGCAGGATGCCGCGCGGCGCGACGCCGAGGCGCGGGACGACATCGCGCGCCTGGACCGCGCGCTTCTGGCGACGGTCGCGGCGAACGGCGCGCTGGCGGATGCGGGTCACCGGTGGCGCGAAGCACAGGCAGCGCCACCTACGCCGGGCCGCGCCGCAGAGCCGGGGCCCGCCCCCGCCGCACAGGGACCAGCGGCCACCCGGGCCCCGGCTCCAGTTTCATCGGAAGGACAGGACATGCCATTGTTTTCAAGATTTTACCGGCGACTTTACTCTGGCGGCGGGCGGATCCTGCGCCGCATCGTCTCTGAACGCCGGGTCGAGGCGCTGAAACGCCGCCTGCCGGCCCCGGGCGGCATCCCCCCGGCACTTGCCCTGCCGCCGCCGCCCGCAGCATCCCCGGCCAGGCCCGCGCCGGTTGCGCCACGCGGCGAACCGGGCCGCGACGACATCTTCGTTCTGTCGATCATCGACTGGGATTTCCGCACCCAACGCCCGCAGCACCTGGCGCGCGAATGGGCACGCGCCGGGCACCGCGTCTTCTACGTCGAGATGGAGCGCGAGGCCGCCGCCCCGCAGTGCCGCCGCCTGGGCGAGAACCTCTACGTGATCCGCCTCGGCGTCGACGCGCTTGACCTGATCCCGACCTATGTCGGGGTACCTCGCCCCTCGCAGGCGCGCGCCTGGCTGCACAGGCTCTTTGCCTTCTGCGACGGGGTCGCGGCCTCGCCCACCGTGCAGGTCGTGGTGCAGCACCCCTACTGGTGGAACTTCGCGCGCCACCTGCCGCCGCAGTTCCGGCTGACCTTCGACTGCATGGACGAGATTTCAGGATTTTCGAATACCACGGAACGCCTGATCGCCGATGAGGCCGAACTCGCGTCGCAGGCCGACTGCATGCTGGTGAGCTCGGACTATCTCCGGCGCAAGCATCAGGATCACCGCGAGGTGACGCTGGTGCGCAACGGCGCCGACCTGTCGCATTTCGACCCGGCCGGGCAGCCGCCCGAGCCCGCGTTTCTGGCCGGACCCCGGCGCGATGCCCCGCGCCCGCTGCGGGTGGGTTATGTCGGCGCAATCGCCGAATGGTTCGACCATGCGCTTCTGGCGCGGGTTGCCGACCTGCTGCCCGAGGCGCAGTTCCATCTCTGCGGCGCGGTGACCGCGCCCGGCCCGCTGGCGCTGCGCGACCGGGCGAATGTCGTGCTGCACGGAGAGATCGCCTATGCCGATGTTCCGGGCTTTCTGGCGGCGATGGATGTCCTTGTCATTCCCTTCCGGCTCGACCCGATCATCCTGGCCTGCGATCCGGTCAAGTTCTACGAATACGCCGCCATGGGCAAACCGGTGGTCGCAACACCGATGCCAGAGCTTGAGCGCGCAGGCGACCTGCTCTGGCGGGCGGGCGAGGCGGAGGAATTCGCCGCCGCGATCCGCAAGGCGGCGGTGACCGGCGGCGATCCGGCCCGGATTGCGGCCCTGCAGGCTTACGCGCGGGACAATGCCTGGGACAGCCGCGCCGCCACCGCGCTGGCCGCCATGACGGCCGAGCCGCGCGTTTCGGTCGTCGTCCTGTCCTACGGCGACCCCGAACTGACGCTCGCCACCCTGCATTCGCTGCTCGAGGACGGCGGTTGCCACCCCGCGCTCGAGGTCATCGTGGTCGACAACGGATCGACGCAGCAGGCGCTGGACCGGGTCGCCGGCTACCTCGCGCGGCACCGGGGCGTCCGGCTGATTGCGGCTGGCCAGAACCTCGGCTTTGCGGCGGGCAACAATCTCGGCATCCGGGCAGCGCAGGGCGACTATGTGCTGCTGCTGAACAACGACACCTACGTTCCGCCCGGGGCAATCCGGGCAATGGTCGGTCACCTGCAGCGCAACCGGAATATCGGCGTCGTCGGGCCCCTGACCAACAACATCGGCAACGAGGCGCGGGTGGACATCGACTATGCCGACATGACCGGGATGCGCGCCGCGGCCCGCCTGCTGACGGCGGGCTACCGCGGGCATTGGACCGAGATTCCGGTCGCCGCCTATTTCTGCGCGATGTTCCGCCGTGCCGATTTCGACCGATTCGGCCTGCTCGACCCCGCCTATGGCCGCGGCATGTTCGAGGATGACGACCATTGCGCCGTGATCCGTGCCCAGGGCATGACCTGCGCGCTGGCCGAGGATGCCTTCGTCCACCACCATCTGTCGGCGAGTTTCGACCGCATGGCGCTGGCCGCACGGCAGGAGCTGTTCGCCCGCAACCGCGCCATCTACGAGGGACGCTGGGGCCCCTGGGTGCCGCACCGCTACCGCGAACGTCGCCCGCCCGGAACGCTCGGGCCGCAGCGCCCCGAACCCGCGATCCCCCGCCGCAGCCTGCCGGAGGCGGCCTGATGCGCCGGGTGATCTGCCACTACCATATCTACAAGAACGCCGGGACAAGCTTCGAGGCCGTGCTCGACGAAAGCTTCGGCGAGGGGCACCTGCGGTTCGACGGGCCCTTTCCCTTCTTCACCATCGACCAGGAGCAGCTGGACCGGATCATCCTGCGCAAGACCGCGGCGAGGGCCTTTTCCTCGCACCAGATCCAGCTGCCTGTGCCGGTTTCGGCGGCCTATTCCGTGGTGCCCGTGGTCTTCCTGCGCCACCCGGTGCTGCGCATCGCCTCGGTCTGGCGCTTCAAGCGTGCGGCGGCGGACGGGACCGAGACGTCGCGGCTGGCGCGCGGCCATGACTTCGCGGGCTGGATCGAGGCCTGCCTGGCCGACCCGCAGGAAATCGCCCAGGTCTCGAACGCGCAGACGCGGCTTCTGTCGGCCCGGTTCCGGGCGCGGGCAGAGCTGCGACGCGTCGCCGGGGCCGTAGAATATGACCTCGACACCGCCCTGGCGAACCTGGCAACGGTCGATTGCCTCGGCCGGACCGAGACCTTTGCCGAAGACGTGCGCGCCTTTGCCGCCCGGCTTGCGCCCCTCGGGCTGCAGCTGACGCTGCCCGCCGACCTGCACCGCAATGCGACCTGGCGGCCCAACGGGTCCTTTGCCATCGGGGCGCAGGCAGATTCGTCCGCCGATGGGAAGACCAAAGCCGGACAGGCCAACGCGGGGCAGGCTAACGCGGGGCATTCCAGCGCGGGGCAGGCCGACGCCGGGCATGCCAGCGTGGGGCAGGCCGACGTGAGGCAGGCCGAGGCCGGGCGGGAGGTCGAGGGCCTGGTCGAGGCCGTGCTGGGCGGGCTTCCCCGCAGTCTGCGCCAGCGGCTGACCGACGCGAATGCCCAGGATCTGGAGCTTTACGACCTGGCCTGCCGCCGCGGCGCGGCGCGGCAACAGGCGGGCGCGGCCCGCGCAGAAGAGAGAGAGGCAACATGACACGAACGATCCTGTGCGTTGCGGGCACCCGGCCCGAGGCGATCAAGATGGCCCCGCTGATCCTGCGGCTGCGGCAGGCCGCCGGCATCCGGCTGCGGGTGCTGGCCACCGCCCAGCACCGCGACATGCTGGACCAGATGTTCGCGGTCTTCGGCATCCGGCCCGACATCGACCTCGACCTGATGCGCCCCGATCAGGACCTGACCACGCTGACCGGCCGGATGGTGACGGCTGTGGGCGAGGTTCTGTCGCGCGAGCGGCCGGATGCCGTGCTGGTGCAGGGCGATACGACGACGGTTCTTGCCACTGCGCTTGCGGCCTTTTATGCCCGTGTCCCGCTTGGCCATGTCGAGGCAGGCCTGCGCACCGGCGATCTGGAAAATCCCTTCCCGGAGGAGATGAACAGGGTGCTGACCGCCCGCATCGCGCGCTGGCATTTCGCCCCGACCGAGGCCGCCGCCGCCGCGCTGCGGGCCGAGGGCACGGACCCGGCCGCGATCCACCTCACCGGCAATACCGGGATCGACGCGCTGTTGTCGATGCGGGGCAAGGGACGGCTGCCCGCAGGCCTTGACGCCGCGGGGCGGCTGGTGCTGGTGACGCTGCACCGGCGCGAGAATTTCGGCGCGCCCCTTGCCAGCATCCTGCTGGCTCTGGAGCGGCTCCTGGTCGAGGCTCGGGACCTGTCGCTGGCAATCCCCGTGCACCCCAACCCCAATGTCCGGCACGCCATCGAGGCGCGGTTCGGCACGCATCCGCGCGTGCATCTGCTGCCGCCGCAGGGCTATGCCGATTTCGTGGCCCTGATGGACCGCGCGACCTTCGTGATGACCGACTCGGGCGGCGTACAGGAAGAGGCGCCCGCGCTGGGCAAGCCCGTCCTCGTCCTGCGCGAGACGACCGAGCGGCCCGAGGCGGTGACGGCAGGCGTTGCGCGGATCGTGGGCACCGGCACGGCACCGATCCTGCGCGAAGCCCTGTCCCTGCTGACCGACCGGGTCGCCTTTGCGCAGATGGCGCGCAACGTCTCGCCCTATGGCGACGGCCGGGCCAGCGATCGGATTGTCCAGGTGCTGCTACGCGATCTTGCGGCAGAGGGCGCCGGACGGGTCGCGGCCTGAGCGAGCGGGACATGGGGCCGGTCGGGCCCGACCCTGCCTGAAAGGGCAAGCAAGGACCGTTCGAGCCCGGGCGCCGGACGCGACCGCCCCCCGGTGCCGCCTGGGCGCAGGGGGACGGCAGTTTTCAAGGCCGGAGTGCCTGGCCCGGCTGTGAGTGCCCGGCCGTCAGTGCCCGGCCGTCAGTGCTCGGCCGCCCCGGCGGCCTGTTTCAGGTCGTCAGCCGTACCCTTCGCGCCGTTGAAGAAGGCGTTCAGGACCACGGCGGCAATGGTGGCCAGCAGGATGCCTGACTCGATCAGCGGATGGATCGAATGCGGCATCCACTGCTTGAAGTTGGGCGCGATGAGCGGGATCATCCCGAAGCCGAGGCTGACCGCGACGACGAAGAGGTTGTTGCGGTTGCCCTGGAAATCGACCGCCGACAGGATGCGGATGCCGGTCGCCGCGACCATCCCGAACATCACGAGGCCCGCCCCGCCGAGCACCGAGGTGGGCAGCGCCTCGACCAGTGCGCCCATCTTGGGGACAAGGCCGAGGACGATCAGGATCGCTCCGCCCGCCACGCAGACGAAGCGGCTGCGGATCCCTGTCACGCCCACAAGGCCCACGTTCTGGCTGAACGAGGTGTAGGGGAAGGTGTTGAAGATGCCCCCGATCAGGGTGCCGAGGCCGTCTGTGCGCAGGCCCGCCGACAGTGCGCCGCGGTTGACCTTGCGTCCCGTCATGTCGCCGAGGGCAAGGAACATGCCGGTCGACTCGATCATCACCACGATCATCACCAGCGTCATGGTCAGGATCATCACCGGATCGAAGGTCGGCACTCCGAAGTGGAAGGGCATGATGACGTCGAACCACGAGGCCTCGCCAACCTTGGTGAAGCTCATCTTGCCCGCGACGGCCGCGACGATGCCGCCGATCACGATGCCGAGCAGCACCGAGATGTTCGACACGAAGCCGCGCCCGTATTTCGCGATCAGCATGATCGAGACCAGGACAAGCGCCGAGATCGCGATGTTGCCCGGCGCCGCATAAAGCGGGTTTGTCACCGTGGGCGCGACGGCCAGTTTCTCGGGCAGGGGCGGGATGGTCGAGCCTGCGGTTGCGGCCATCTCGCCCACCGCCTTCAGCCAGTCGGCATGGGCGGGATCGACGGTCGTGGGCGCAGTCGGACCCACCGGGTTGCCGAAGATCCAGTTGATCCCGATCCGCATCAGGCTGACCCCGATGACGAGGATGATCGTCCCGGTGACGACCGGCGGGAAGAAGCGCAGCATCTTGCTGACAAGGGGCGCGATCAGCATCGCGATGATGCCCGCCCCGATGATCGCGCCGAAGATCGCGCGCGCACCGTCCGCCCCCGGCATGGCGTTGCCCATGGCCACCATCGGGCCGACCGCGGCGAAGGTCACGCCCATCATCACCGGCAGG
>JBJOQI010000114.1:0-3662 GCA_046050045.1 Pseudomonadota bacterium
CGCGCGCGGTTCAAGGGCTGGCGCGCGGGCATCGTCACCTCGGACGAGGGACTGGCCCGCGCCACGCGGCTGCCCTTCCTGCCGCCTTCGGACCCGGTCGAGCACGGCGGGCTGAAGGTGCGCCTGTTCCGGACCGGTCCGCTGGCCTGACCGGGGCAGGGGCCCCCTGCCGTCCTTGTCCCGGATTGCGTTCAGGCCAAATCACCCCGAGGATGTAAGGATCAGGAACGAGAGGGCGGGGCATGGCGAACTTCCTGCGGTACCTTGCGGCCAGCCTGTGCCTGGGCGCGGTCGGCTACCTTGCCTCCGAGGCGATGTTCTGGAGCTTTCCGCCCGACGGCGTGACCGTGCCGCAGATTGCCCTGACCTGCCTTGCCTACGCGCTGGCAGGCGGTGCCGCGCTGAGCTCGGTGCTCTGGGCCGGGCTCGGCGGCTGGCGGGCCGCCTTCCTGGGCGGGGCGATCCTCGGCTTCGCCGTCGAAGGGGCCGTCGTCGGCACGATGTACGAGGGCTTTCCCCTGCAACTGGTCTGGACGCCGCTCGCCTGGCACGCGCTGTTCTCGGGCCTTGCGGTCTTCGGGGGTGCGCTCGCCGCAGCGCGCTGGGCCCTCGAACGGCAGGTGGCGCTGATGGTCGCGCTTGGCCTCTTCGGCGGGGTCTGGAGCCTTTACTGGCCGCTTGAACGCCCGGTCCTGCCGCCACCGTCGCAGACCTGGGCCTATCTGGCCGGCACGGGCCTGCTTGCGCTGGCGGCACTTGTGGTCTTCGACCGGCTGCTGCCCGCCCTGCGGCCCTCCCGGGCGGTGGTCTGGGTGATGCCTGTGCTTCTGCTGCTGCTGTTCATCGTCCAGTCGGTCGCCGATCCGCGCCCGCAGCGGCTGGCCTGGCCGGTGATGATGCTGGCGACGCTCTGGGCGATGCGTCGCCTCGGCCGGATGGCAGCGCCCGTGGCCCTGCCGCCCGTACCGCTCTGGCGCCACCTGCCCGCCCTGATCCCGCCACTGGCCACGGCGCTGGTCGCCACCACGCTGGTTCCGCCCGGCGGGGTCGAGGTCAACTGGCCGGTCGCGCTGCTGACCGGGGCCGTGTCGCTGGTGCTGTGGTTCCGGCTGCTCTGGCAGGCCTACCGCGCCAGCGCCTGAATGGCCGCGGTAAGGTCAATGGCCCCATCGTAAAGCGCGCGCCCCGAGATCGCGCCGGCGATGACGCCGGTGTCGCGCAGGGCAATCAGGTCTTCCATCCGGCTCACACCGCCCGAGGCGATGACGGGGATCGAAACGGCGCGCGCCAGCGCCTCGGTCGCGGCGATGTTCGGGCCCTGCATCGCGCCGTCGCGGTCGATGTCGGTGTAGATGATCGCGGCCACGCCCGCGTCCTCGAAACTGCGCGCAAGGTCGGTCGCCTGCACCGTGGTTTCCTCGGCCCAGCCCTTGGTCGCGACAAAGCCCTTGCGCGCGTCGATGCCCACCGCGATGCGGCCCGGATGCGCCTTTGCCGCCTGCCGCACGAGGTCCGGGTTCTCGACCGCCACGGTGCCAAGGATCACGCGGGAAACACCCTTGCCAATCCAGCGCTCGATCGTGCCCATGTCGCGGATGCCGCCGCCCAGCTGCACCGGCACCGTGACCCGCGCCAGGATCGCCTCGACCGCAGCGCCGTTCACCGGCTCGCCCGCGAAGGCGCCGTTCAGGTCCACCAGATGCAGCCACGCGCAGCCCGACGCCGCAAACGCCGCCGCCTGCGCGGCCGGATCGGTGCCGAAGACGGTGGCCTTGTCCATGTCGCCGCGCAGCAGCCGCACGCAGGCGCCGTCCTTCAGGTCGATGGCGGGGTAAAGGATCATGGCTCGGGCTCCGTCTGGTCGCGCGCCTTCTGGCACAAGGCCCGATGCGCTGCAACGTCACGTCAGGCTTGCGTTGAC
The DNA here is from genome assembly GCA_046050045.1 of Pseudomonadota bacterium. GTDB lineage: Bacteria > Pseudomonadota > Alphaproteobacteria > Rhodobacterales > Rhodobacteraceae > JAOADN01. The sequence continues at coordinate 1,922 of JBJOQI010000114.1, forward strand.
CGGGCAGTTGGCCCGATCTTCCCGCCGAAGGTCCAATGGGAGGAACCCCGATGAAGAAACTGATCCTGTCCGTCGCGCTGACGCTCGCCGCCGGTGCCGCCTGTGCCGCCGATCCGGTCGAAGGCCTGTGGAAGACCAAGCCCGACGACAACGGCAACTTCGGCCATGTCCAGATCGCGCCCTGTGGCGACAAGCTCTGCGGCGTTCTGGTCAAGGCCTTCGACGGCGCGGGGGCCGAGATGGCCAGCGACAACATCGGCAAGCAGATCGTCTGGGACATGGTGGCCAATGGCGACGGCACCTATGGCGGTGGCAAGGTCTGGGCGCCGGACCGCGACAAGACCTACAAGTCCAAGATGGCGCTGAGCGGCAATACCCTGTCGGTCTCGGGCTGCGTCATGGGCGGGGCGATCTGCCGCGCCTCGGACTGGACGCGCGCCAACTGACCTTCCCCTGGCTGGCGGTCCGGCTCAGGGCCGCCAGTTCAGGAAGTTCGCGATCAGGCGCAGGCCGGTCTTCTGGCTCTTCTCCGGGTGGAACTGGGTGCCGAAGACAGTGCCGCGCCCCACGATGGCGGTGATGTCGCCTGCATAGTCCACATGCGCCAGCCGGTGGGCCGGGTCGGCCACGCGGAAGTGGTAGGAATGCACGAAATAGGCGTGGTCGCCCGTCTGCACCCCGTCCAGCACCGGGTGCGGATGGTCGATCACGAGGTCATTCCACCCCATGTGCGGCACCTTCAGGCCGGGGTCGGCGGGCGTGATCCGGACCACCTCGCCGCCGATCCAGCCGAAACCTGCGGTGTCGCGATACTCGCGCCCGATGTCGGCCAGCATCTGCATCCCGATGCAGATGCCGAAGAACGGCCGCCCCTGCACCGTCACCGCTTCCGAGATCGCCTCGAACAGCCCCGTCGCCCGGTCCAGCGCCGCGCGGCAGGCCGGAAAGGCCCCGTCGCCCGGCAACACGATCCGGTCGGCGCGCGCCACATCCTCGGGCCGGGCGCTGACGATGACCTCGCCCGCACCGCCCTCGCGCGCCATGCGCTGGAACGCCTTTTCGGCCGAGTGCAGGTTGCCCGACTCGTAATCGACCAGAACCGTCAGCATCGGATCAGAGCGCGCCCTTGGTCGAGGGCAGCGCCCCCCCGGCCCGCGGGTCGGTTTCGACCGCCATGCGCAGGCTGCGCGCGACCGACTTGAAGGCGGCCTCGGCGATGTGGTGGCTGTTCAGCCCGTGCACCCGGTCGACATGCAGCGTGATGCCGCCATGCGTGGACAGCGCCTGAAAGAACTCGCGCACCAGCTCGGTGTCGAACGTGCCGATCTTCGGCGTGGGAAATCCAAGGTTCCAGACCAGGAATGGCCGCCCCGACAGGTCGAGCGCGCTTGACACCTGCGCCTCGTCCATCGCCAGCACGAAATGCCCGTAGCGGCGGATGCCGCGCTTGTCGCCCAGCGCCTTCGCCAGCGCCTGACCCAGCGCAATGCCCGTATCCTCGACGGTGTGGTGGTCGTCGATGTGCAGGTCGCCCTTGGCGCGCACCGTCATGTCGATCATCGAATGCCGCGACAGCTGGTCGAGCATGTGGTCGAAGAAGCCCACGCCGGTCTGGTTCGAATAGACGCCGGTCCCGTCGAGGTTGATCTCGACCGAGATGTCGGTTTCTGCCGTCTTGCGGGTGATCGTGGCGCTGCGCATCAGATACTCCGGTCCGTTCCGCGGCCGCTTATAGGCGGGG
>JBJOQI010000115.1:0-3052 GCA_046050045.1 Pseudomonadota bacterium
CAGCACATCCTCGTAGCCCCAGCCGGTGCAACCGGCCTGACGCCATTCGTCATAGTCGAGCGGATGGCCGCGCGTGTAGATCTGCGCGTTGATCGTCGAGCCGCCGCCCAGAACCTTGGCCTGGGTAAAGCGGACCTGCATGTCCTGCATGTGCCGCTGCGGCACGGTCTGCCAGCCCCAGGACCCGATGCCCCGCGTCATCTTCGCGAAGCCTGCCGGGATCGTGTAGAACGGATGCCAGTCGCGCGGCCCGGCCTCGAGCAGCAACACCCGAAGGCCGGGGTCCTCGGACAGCCGCGCCGCAAGCACCGACCCGGCCGACCCGCCGCCCACGATGATATGGTCCCAGGGCATCGGCGTCTCCTTCAAGCGGTCTGGTTGAGGTGGCGGCCCAGCCGCAGGGCCAGCGCCGCAACGGTCAGCGACGGGTTCACCGCCGCCGAGGTGGGCAGGACCGAGGCATCGGCGACGTAGAGATTGTCGAGGTCATGCGCCTTCAGGTTCGCATCGACGACCGAGGCAGCCGGATCGTTCCCCATGCGCAGAGTGCCGCACTGGTGGCTTGGCTTCGACTTCGGGAACCCTTTCGACAGCACGATCGGCCAGCCAGCCCGGCGCATGGCGCGGCGCAGCCGGGCCACCAGCAGGTCATGGGCCGCGACATTGGTGCGCCGCCAGTCCAGCACGATGCCCCCGTTGCGCCACAGCACGCGGCTTGCCGGGTCGGGCAGGTCCTCGGACATCGCCATGATGTGGATCGACCGCTCGGCCATCAGATGCGACAGCCACAGGGGCAGACCGCTCTCGCCCGCCAGAATGGGCCCGGTCACCCGGCCGAGCATCTGGATATTGCCCAGCGGCTCGCCCCCCGGACCTCCGGTCAGGTACCAGTCATTCACCTGGATGGTCTTTTCATAGACCGACCGGTTCCGCCGCAGCGGGTTGAAGGCGATCATCGCCGTCAGGTTGTGGTTCATGAAGTTCCGCCCCACCTGGTCCGAGCCGTTGGCCAGCCCGGCAGGGTGATCCGCATCCGCCGACGCCAGCAGCAGGGCCGACGACATCACCGCACCGGCACAGAGGCAGACGACGGGCGCACGAAGTGTCACCTTGCCTCCGGGCCGGTCGACCTCGACCCCCGTGACCCTGCGCCCCTCGGCCAGCAGCCGCGTCGCCCGATGCCCGGTAAGCAAGGACACGTTCGGATGTTTCAGCGCCGCCGCCAGCCCGCAGCTTTCGGCGTCTGACTTGGCCCCCGTGCTGTCGGGGAACGCGTCCCACGTCGTCGGCGCGCGCGCCAGCCAGCGCTCGATGTCGACGCCAAGCGGCAGGGCCGATGGGTGCAGGCCCTGCGCCGCAAAGGCCCTCCGCAGCGCCGCAATGTCGGGCTCGTCCGGTACCGGCGGAAAGGGATAGGGCGCGGAATGCGGCGGCTCGGTCGGATCGCCCGCCACCGAACCGCGAACCCGGTAGAGCTGTTCGGCCTCGGAATAGCAGGATTCCAGATCGCCGTAGCCGATGGGCCATCCCGGCGTCACCCCGCCGACATGCCGCAGGGGCCGGAAGTCCTCGGCCCGGTAGCGCAGCAGCACCGCCCCGTAGAACTTGGTATTGCCGCCGACGAAGGCATAGTTGCCGGGGTTGAAGGGCCGGCCCTCGGCATCGTGCCAGGTTTCTTTCGGCTTGAAATGCCCGCGTCGGAAGATCGCCGTGGGGTCGCGCGCCTCGGGGCTGTCGGGCAAGCGCTCGCCGCGTTCCAGGATCAGGATGCGCCGACCCGACGGGGCAAGCGCAGCCGCCAGCGTTGCGCCGCCCATGCCCGATCCGATGATGATGATGTCGGCATCCATCAGATAGTCCCCGATGCCGGGGCTGCCGCGGCACATGCGGTTCCGGCTGTCATGCTATTCATCGTCTCATACCCCCGGGAAATCCGGCTTGCGCTTGTCGCGAAAGGCCGCGACCCCCTCGCGCCGGTCGGCGCTGGCGGAAATGGCGGCACTGCCCAGCGCCTCGATCAGCGCGCCGGGGTCCTCGCCCTGCCCGGCATGGATCATCGCCTTGGTGATCTCGACCGCCCGGGGCGACAGCGCCTCGACCCGTTCGGCAATGGCCTTCGCGGCCGCAAGGGGGTCGTCCGCGACTTCGGCGGCAAAGCCCAGCGCCAGGGCCCGCTCGGCGCTAATCCGACGCCCGAACAGTGCCATTTCCTTCACCACTGCCTCGGGCAGCAGCCGCGTCAGCCGCTGCGACCCCGACCAGCCCGGCACGATGCCGACCTGTGCCTCGGGCAGCGCCAGCGTCGCCCTCGGCGCCATCACCCGGATATCGCAGGCCGCTGCCAGTTCCAGCCCGCCCCCGAAGGCATGGGCCCCGATCACCGCAATCGTCGGCCGCGACAGCCGCGCCAGCCCGTCAAAGACCCTGTGCCCGCCCCGCACCCAGTGACGCGCGAACTCGGCCGGCGACAGGTCCCCCCAGGCATTGATGTCGGCCCCGGCGCAGAAGGCCTTGGCCTCGGCCGCCGTCACCAGAACGCAGGCAATCGCCGGGTCATGCTCGATCGTGTCGAGATGCCCGGCAAGATCGGTCAGCATCTCGACCGTGAAGGCATTGAGCTTGGCCGGATTGTCGAGCCGCAACTCGGCCCGGCGACCCTCGACGATCAGGTGCACCCGGCTCATGGTGCCCACCCCATAGGGCCGCGGGCCAGCAGCGCGCGCGGCATCAGGGCAGCGTCCGGGGCGATGCCAACCCGCCCGCCGCTTGCCGCCACGATATCGCGCGCGGGCTCGATCCCCGGCATGATCTCGGTCGCGACCAGCCCCTCGGCCCCGAGCCGCATCACGCAGCGTTCGGTGACGTACAGCACCTCCTGCCCCTGCGCCCGGGCCCGCGCGCCAGAGAAGGTAACATGCTCGACCCGGTCCACCATCTTGGCGAACCGTCCCGGTGCCTCGACGGTGATGCCGCTCTCGGTCAGGGCCATCTGCGCCCCGGCCTCGAACCAGCCCGAAAAGACGATCTTGCGCGCATGGGCGGTGATGTCGAC
>JBJOQI010000116.1:0-4856 GCA_046050045.1 Pseudomonadota bacterium
GGGCTGATCGCGGTCTGGCGTTCGTTCTCGATCATGTCGCGCGGCATCAGGTGGCGGCGGTTCGATGTGGCATAGAACACCACGTTTTCGGGCCGGCCCGAGATGCCGCCGTCCAGAACGGCCTTCAGCGCCTTGTAGTGCTGGTCGTCATGGCTGAAGGACAAGTCGTCGCAGAACAGGATGAAGCGATGCCCCTCGGCCTTGCGCAGATGGCCGAGCAGACGCCCGATCGAGGTCAGTTCCTCGCGGCTGACCTCGACGATCTTCAGCGGATGACCCTGCCGGTTCACCTCGCCGTGCACGGCCTTCACGAGGCTCGACTTGCCCATGCCGCGCGCGCCCCAGAGCAGCGCGTTGTTGGCCGGAAAGCCGCGTGCGAACTGCAGAGTATTGGCCAGAAGCGTGTCGCGCGCCCGGTCGATGCCGACCAGCAGCGTCAGATCGACCCGCGCAACCTGCGGCACGGGTTCAAGCGCATCGGGGTCCGCATGCCAGAGAAAGGCGTCAGCAGCATCGAAATCGGGGCGGCGCAGCGGCGGCGGGGCCATCCGCTCCAGCGCTTCGGCGATACGTGCGAGCGTGTCGCCGGTCATGCCGCGCCGCTCTTGTCGGCCTCGTCGTCCTCGTCATCGACCCAGAGACCTTCGGCCCGCAGCTCGGCCTCGCGTCTCTTCTCGATCCGGCGGATCAGGAAGATCGAGATCTCGTAGAGCGGATAGACGGCGAAGAACATGATGAGCTGGCTCATCAGGTCCGGCGGCGTGGCTATGGCGGCAAGGATCAGGATGACGACCACCGCGTACTTGCGGAACCCCGCCAGACCCTTGGACGACACCAGCCCCGCCTTGCCCATCAGCGTCAGCAACACTGGCAGCTGGAAGCACAGGCCGAAGGCAATGACGAACTTCATCGTGACGCCGATGTATTCCTGCATCGACCCCTGAAAGACGATCGCGGCATTGCCCGTCGCGGCACTGTCGGCCACTGCGGCCTCGCCCTCGGCCAGGGGTGCCAGGCCCTGCTGGAACCCGAGGAAGAAGTCGAAGGCGATGGGCAGCACGACATAGAAGCAGAAGGTCCCGCCCAGCAGGAACATCGCGGGCGAGGCGATGAGGAAGGGCAGGAAGGCCCCTTTTTCCGACCGGTAGAGGCCCGGCGCGACGAAGCGCCAGAGCTGGAATGCGATCACCGGGAAGGACAGGATGATCGCCCCGAAGAACGAGATGTTGATGGCGGTGAAGAAGCCTTCCTGCGGCTTGATCAGCACGAGGTTGCAGGCCTGGCCGTTCGCTTCCAGCGCCTTGCAGATCGGCAGGGTCAGGAAGTTGAAGATCGGGTTCCAGACCGAGAAGGCGATCAAAAGCCCGACCACGAAGGCGGCAAGCGACCACAGCACGCGGGTCCGCAGCTCGATCAGGTGCTCGATCAGCGGCGCGGCCTTGTCGTCGATCTCGTCGGCCTTGGCACTCATGCGTCAGGGGCTTTCTTTTCGGCGGCCTTGCGGCGGCGGGCGGGCTTCGGCGGCAGCACGTCGGCCGGCGCGGGCTCGGCCACGGCGGGTGCGGCCTCTGCCGCTTTTGCCGCACGGGCGGCGCGGGCCTTTTCCGCGCGGTCTGCGCGCTGGGCGGCCTGCCGTTCGGCCAGCGCCTTCGTCTCTGGCCCCATCCCTGCCGCAGGCGCCACTGGCGCAGCGGCGGCGGGGGCCGGTGTCGCGGGCATCGGCGGCGGGGTGATCGGCTTCGCCGGTTCGATCGGCTTTGTGGGTTTGGCCGCGTTCTTGACCGGATCCCACTTCTCGAACTTCGACGCGGCCTCGTCGAGCGCGTTCAGCCCGAGCGAGGATTTCGAGGTCATCGACCTGAGGTCCTTTGCAACCTCGTCGACACCGGCCTGCTTAGCTGCGTCGTCCATGGCGCGCTGGAAGTCGCGCGCCATCGCCCGCATCTTGCCGGTAAAGCGGCCAAGCGTGCGGAACATCATGGGCAGGTCCTTCGGACCGACCACGATCAGCGCAACGACGCCGATGATCAGAAGCTCGCTCCAGCCGATATCAAGCATCTTGGCTCGCCCTGCCTGCCGCTGTCACGATCAGGCCTTGTCCTTCTCGGCGGGCGTCACGTCCTTGGCCTCGGCGGCGGCGGCCTTCTCGATCTCTTCCTTGCCATCCGACACGCCCTTCTTGAAGGCGGTGATGCCCTTGCCGACCTCGCCCATCAGCGAGGACACCTTGCCCTTGCCGAAAAGCACGAGAACGACGACGGCGATCAGAAGAAGGCCGGGAATTCCGATGTTGTTGAGCATGTTCTATCTCCCCGGGCCGACGGTGGCCCATGCAACTGACAAAACCTTAGGCCCGCAAATCGGCGCGGGATAGCCCTGCCGCCATCGCATTCGCTTGATTTCCGTTGAAATCCGGTGGTTCGCACTGGATTCACCCAGCCTCTGCTGACAGGAATATGTCAGTTGCCTCTTCCATGGGCGCATGATGGCCAAGACCGACCGCCTGCTCGACCTGATCCAGATTCTCCGTGACGGGCAGCTTCACCGTGCCAGCGACCTTGCGGCGGCGCTGGATGTCTCGGTCCGCACGATCTGGCGCGACATGGCGGCGCTGATGGCGTCGGGCCTGCCGATCGAGGGTGAACGCGGCGTGGGTTACATGCTATCGGCGCCGACGACCCTGCCGCCCGTCACCCTGACCCGCGACGAACTCGAGGCGCTGCGCCTCGGCATCGTGCTGGTGGCCACCTCGGCCGATCCGGTGCTGTCGCGCGCCGCGGCGTCGCTGCGCGCCAAGGTTGCGGCGGTGGCCCCGGGCGGCGCGGACGAGGCCGGGGCCGACAGTTTTGTCTTTTCCAGCCCCGAGGCCGCGCGTGCGGCACCGCACCTGTCCGCCATCCGCAGGGCCCTGCGCGAGCACCTGGTGCTGACCGTGGCGTATCGCGACGCCTCCGGCCGGTCGCGCGAGGTCCGGCTGCGGCCGTTGCAGCTGGAAAACTGGGGGCGGCTCTGGACCCTGGCGGGATGGTCCGAGACGGCGCAGGATTTCCGCGTGCTGCGGGTCGACCGGATCGAGCGCCTGGCCGCGGACAGCGGCGGCTTTCTTCCCGAACCGGGGCGGACGGTCGAGGACTATGTCGCCCGCCTTACGGCACCGGCGTAAGTCAGACCTCGCGCGGGAAGACGAAGCAGCGGTCGCGCCGCAGCATCAGCCACATGGGCGTTCCGGCCCTTGGCATGAAGACACCGGGCACCGAGGCCCGCAGCAGAGCGCCGCCCTGTTCCAGCCGGAACTCGACCAGGCTTTCCCGGCCGAGGAAACGGGCGCGTTCCACACGTGCCCGCGCCGCTGTTCCGTCGCCGGCCGTGGGGCTCGGTCCGCGGCCCGCGCGGTCGAAGTCGATCTTCAGGTGCTGCGGGCGGATCACGATCTCGACGGGTGCGCCATCGGGCAGGCCGGGGGTCAGGAATGCCCCGAAAGGCGTCTGCGTCAGCGCCCCGTGCGACACGCCGTCAAGCACGTTGATATCCGAGAAGAACGCCGCCGCTGCCTTGTCCACCGGCGCATTGTAAAGGTTGTAGGGCGCGCCGCGCTGCACGATCCGCCCTGCCCGCATCAGCAGGATCTCGTCGGCCATCCGCATGGCCTCGTGCGGCTCGTGCGTCACCAGAACGACCGCCGCGCCTTCTTCCTTCAGCAGGGCAAGCGTCTCGTCGCGGATGCCGTCGCGCAGCCGCTCGTCGAGGCCCGAGAAGGGTTCGTCCATCAGCATGATCCGCGGCCGCGGCGCCAGCGCGCGGATCAGCGCCACGCGCTGCTGCTCGCCCCCCGATAGCTCGTGCGGATACTTTCCGCCAAAGCCGGTCAGCGACACCCGCTCCAGCAGCTCATTGACCCGGCGCGCACGGCCCGCGTCGCTGCGCGGCAGGCCGAAGGCGACGTTGCCGGCCACCGAGAGGTGCGGAAACAGCGCGAAGTCCTGAAACATCAGGCCGACCGACCGGCGTTCGGGCGGCACCAGATGCCCCGCGCCGCTGACCATCGCGCCGTCGATGCGGATCGTGCCGCCGTCAGGGCGGTCGACCCCGGCAATCAGCCGCAGCGTCGTGGACTTGCCGCAGCCCGATTGCCCGAGCAGGCAGGTGACCTGCCCGGCCTCGACCGGAAAGGACACATCCGCCACGACATCGCGGTCGCCAAAGCGGCGGAACAGTCCTTCGACGGTAAGGCGAGGCGGCAGTGCGGTCACGTGGTCCCTTCCCCGATTGTTTCAATCGGGATTTTCCTGCGGGATAGCAGCGCAGGGCCGGTGCAGGCAAGCCCCGCGGCCCTGCCCGTTCCTGCCGGGCCCAGAACGGTCAGAGGGTCGTGTTCGTCGCCCCGCCGTCGAGCAGGATGTTCTGCCCGATGATGAAACCCGCGTGTTGCGAGCACAGGAAGGCGCACATCGCCCCGAATTCGGCGGCCGTGCCGTAGCGCCGGGCCGGGATCGTTGCAGCGCGTTCTGCCGCGGCCTCTTCCAGGCTGATGTTGCGCGCCCGCGAAACCGCACCGTCCAGCGTCACCGCGCGGTCGGTGGCATGGATGCCGGGCAGCAGGTTGTTGATCGCAACGCCGTCGCCGGCAACCTGCCGGGCAGTTCCGGCGACAAAGCCGGTCAGCCCGGTCCGCGCGGTGTTCGACAGGCCAAGCGCCGGGATCGGCGACTTGACCGCCGCCGAGGTGATGTTGACGACCCGCCCCCAGCGCCGCGCGATCATGCCGGGCAGGACTGCCTGCATCAATGCGATCGGCGTCAGCATGTTGGCGTCGATTGCCCGGATGAAGTCCTCGCGCGACCAGTCGCTCCACACCC
>JBJOQI010000117.1:0-4218 GCA_046050045.1 Pseudomonadota bacterium
CGCCCTGCTGACCCAGGGCGCCATCGACATGCTGATGCACCACGGCAGCGAGGAGCAGCGGGAGCGCTACCTCAAGCGGATGGTGACGGGGGAGTGGACCGGCACCATGAACCTCACCGAGCCGCAGGCCGGCTCCGATCTGGCGGCGGTGCGCAGCAGGGCCGAGCCGCAGCCCGATGGCAGCTACCGGATCTTCGGCACCAAGATCTTCATCTCGGCGGGCGACCACGACCTCGCCGAAAACGTCATCCACCTGGTGCTTGCCAAGGCCCCCGGCGGCGGCGAGGGCACCAAGGGCATCAGCCTGTTCATCGTGCCCAAGTTCATGGTGAACGCGGACGGCAGCCTTGGCGCGCGCAACGCCGTGTCGGTTGGCAAGATCGAGCACAAGATGGGCATCCACGGCAACGCGACCTGCGTGATGAACTACGACGGCGCGACGGGCTATCTGATCGGCGAGCTGCACAAGGGCATGCGCGCCATGTTCACCATGATGAACGAGGCGCGCCTGGGCGTGGGCCTGCAGGGCTATGCCGTGGCCGAGGCCGCCTACCAGAATGCCGTGGCCTATGCCCGGGACCGCCTGCAGGGCCGCGCCGTGACCGGGGCCGAGAACCCCAAGGGCCCGGCAGACCCGCTGATCGTCCACCCCGACATCCGCCGCAACCTGATGGACCAGAAGTCCTTCGTCGAGGGCGCCCGCGCCTTCACCTTCTGGGGTGCCACGATGATCGACGCGGCACACCGCAAGGGCGACGCGGCGGCCGAGGGCATGATCTCGCTGCTGACCCCGGTCATCAAGGGCTTCCTGACCGACAAGGGCTTCGAGACCGCCGTGAACGCCCAACAGGTCTATGGCGGGCACGGCTATATCGAGGAATGGGGCATGTCGCAGTTCGCCCGCGACGCCCGCATCGCCATGATCTACGAAGGCGCGAACGGCGTTCAGGCGCTGGACCTTGTCGGGCGCAAGCTTGCAGCGGACGGCGGCAAGCATGTCATGGCCTTCTTCGAGATGGTGAAGACCTTCATCAAGGACAACGAGGGCGACGAGGAGCTGAAGACGGGCTTCCTCGACCCGCTCAAGGCCGCGTCGAAGGACCTTCAGGCGGCGGGCATGTTCTTCATGCAGAACGGCATGAAGAACCCCAACGCCGCGCTGTCGGGCAGCTATGACTTCATGCATCTCTTCGGTCATGTCTGCCTGGGGCTGATGTGGGCGCACATGGCCAGGGCGGCAACGGCGGCGCTGGCCGCAGGTGCGGGCGACCGCGACTTCTACCAGGCCAAGATCACCACGGGCCGCTATTACATGGCGCGCCAGCTGCCGATGACGGCCACCCACCTTGCCCGCATCCAGTCGGGCGCCGATCCGGTGATGGCGCTTCCCGCCGAGGCGTTCTAAGGTCACTCCGCCACGGCGCGGAGGACCCGATGAAACCCGGCTGGAGAGAGGAACCCGCCTTTCACGGCAGCTGCCAGTGCGGCGCGGTGCGCTATGCGGTGACGGCCGGCCCCGCAAAGTCGGTCGTCTGCCACTGCCGGATGTGCCAGCGCGCCACCGGCAACGGCTTTGCCCCCCTGATCGAGGTGCCCGACGGGTGCGTGACCTGGACCGGCACGCCCGCCGAATGGGCCTCGTCCGACGTCGCCATCCGCGGCTTCTGCGCAACCTGCGGCACGCCGCTCTACTATCGTTCGGAAGGCTCGACCGAGATCATGGCGGGCACGGTGGCACCCGGTTTCGACTTTCGCCCGCACGACAACTGCGCGACCGAATCCCGCCGCGACTGGGTGGTGCATCTGGCCGACTATCCCGACCGGCCCACGCCCGACAGCTACAACGTCACGTCCTTTCAGGCCCCGGAGTAAGCCCGATGCCCAAACGCCTGCGGCTGACCCGCCGCTTTCCCGTGGCCGTCACCAACGACGCCTACCGCGCGCTGAACCGCTTTGCCGACGAGGCCGGGATCAGCACCGACGAGGCGCTGACCTTCCTGTTCGAGCATTTCAGCTCGGTCACCCATGCCGAGAACCTCGGCCACCGCCTGCGGCTGTTCAAGGCCGAGCTCGAGGATCGCAAGGCCTGATTTCCGCCCCGCGACGGAAAATCCCGTTGCAGTCCGCCGCGTGTCATCCCAAGACTTGCTGAATGCCAGGGGCCGCTCAGGGGCCAGATGGCCCGCCGGATCGAATTCCAAGATGCAAAAGACAGACAACCCCGCCGAACCGTTCAAGAAGGCCCTCGCCGAAGCGACGAAGGTCATGGCCGACGACCCGGAGCTGACCGTCAGCTACTCGGTCGATCCGCCCGGCATGACCGGCGATACCGTGCGCCTGCCGCAGGTGTCGCGCCGCCTGACGCGCGACGAAGTGCTGATCGCCCGTGGCACGGCGGATGCCTTTGCGCTGCGCCGCAAGCACCATAACTTGGCGGTCTACAACAAGTATGCCCCGGTCGGGCAGATGGCCCGCGACCTTTACGAGGCAATGGAGAACGCGCGCTGCGAGGCGGTGGGCGCGCGCGACATGCCCGGCACCCTCGGCAATATCGACGCGAAGATCGCAAGCGAGGCCGAGCGCAAGGGCTATGCCCAGATCCGCTCGACGGTCGATGCGCCCCTGCCGGTGGCGGCGGGCTACCTGATCCGGCACATGGCAACCGGCCGCCCCCTGCCCGGCGGCGCACAGAAGGTGATGGACCTCTGGCGGCCGTTCATCGTCGAACAGGCGGGCCATACGCTGGAAAACCTGAACGACGTCCTTGCCGACCCCGCGGCCTTCGCCCGGATGTCGCGCCAGATCATCAAGGACCTGGGCTACGCCGACCAGCTGGGCGACGACCCGGACGGGCAGGATGACCAGGACGAGGCCGACAGCGAGCAGAACGAGGAACCGCAGGAGTCCGAGGGCGAGCAGAGCCAGGAAGACGAAGACAGCGAAGCCAGCCCCGAGCGCAGCCAGGAAGAACAGCAGGACGCGGCGCAGTCCAAGGTCCAGATCGACGATTTGGCCGACGCCGATCAGATGGAAGAGGCCGAGATCCCGGAAGGCGAGGCCCCGTTGGAGCCGCCGCCGCCTGCCCCGCATTCGGATGCGGACCCGAACTACACCGTCTACACCACGGATTTCGACGAGGAAATCAAGGCCGAGGATCTGGCCGAGCCGGTCGAGTTGGAACGCCTGCGCGCCTATCTGGACCAGCAGCTGGAGCCGCTGAAGGGCGCGGTCAGCCGTCTGGCTAACAAATTGCAGCGCCGCCTGCAGGCGCAGCAGAGTCGCAGCTGGCTTTTCGACCTCGAGGAAGGGATCCTCGACGCGGGCCGGCTGGCACGGGTCGTGGCGAACCCGACCACGCCCCTGTCCTTCAAGGTCGAGAAGGATACCGAGTTCCGCGATACGGTGGTGACGCTGCTTCTGGACAACTCGGGGTCGATGCGCGGGCGGCCGATCTCGATTGCCGCCATATGCGCAGATGTGCTGGCGCGCACACTGGAACGCTGTCAGGTCAAGGTCGAGATCCTCGGCTTCACCACCCGCGCCTGGAAGGGCGGACAGAACCGCGAACGCTGGCTGGCCGCGGGGCGGCCGCAACAGCCCGGACGGCTCAATGACCTGCGCCACATCATCTACAAGTCGGCCGATGCGCCCTGGCGGCGGGTGCGGTCGAACCTTGGCCTGATGATGAAAGAGGGCCTCTTGAAGGAAAACATCGACGGCGAGGCGCTGGAATGGGCGCACCGCCGGATGATCGTGCGGCCCGAGCAGCGCAAGATCCTGATGGTGATTTCCGACGGCGCGCCGGTCGATGACTCGACGCTTTCGGTCAATCCGGCCAACTACCTGGAAAAGCACCTGCGCGACGTGATCGCGATGGTCGAACGGCGCAAGGCGGTGGAGCTGATCGCCATCGGCATCGGCCATGACGTGACGCGCTATTACCAGCGCGCGGTCACGATCACCGATGTCGAACAGCTGGCGGGCGCGATGACCGAGCAACTCGCGGGCCTGTTCGACAGCGACCCGCGGATGCGGGCGCGGGTTCTGGGCATGAAGAAGGTCGCCTGATGTACCAGTCCTTTGCCGCGACTGCCCGGCCAGAGCAAGGCCCGCCGCGGCTGGCCGCCCTGCGGCAGCGTCTGGCGGCGGAACGGCTTGACGGATTCATCGTGCCGCGCGCCGACATGCACCAGGGCGAATACGTCGCGGCCCATGACG
>JBJOQI010000118.1:0-4706 GCA_046050045.1 Pseudomonadota bacterium
GAGGTCGACTTTGGCCTGTCGCCGCCGGGCGAGATCGACCGGGCCGAGGCGGTCGCGGGCGTGACCTGGGGGCGGCTCCGGCCCGGATGGTCGCGCATGGTGCTGGAACTGGCCGGGCCGATGCGGATTGTGCTGGCTGACGAGCGGCGCGATGCCGCGGGCTCGGCCGACCTGATCGTGCGGCTGGAACCGGTGACGCAGGAGGATTTCGCGGCGCGGACGGGCGAGCCGGTGAACCCCGCCTGGTCGCTGCCCGAGGCGGAAAGCCTGGTCGCGCCGCGCGCGCGCCAGACCGGCGAGCGGCCGCTGCTGGTGGTGCTTGACCCGGGGCATGGCGGGATCGACCCGGGGGCCGAGGCCGACGGCACGACCGAGGCGGCGCTGATGCTGACCTTTGCCCGCGAACTGGCCGATGTGCTGCGGCGTGGCGGCATCGACGTGCTGCTGACGCGCGAGGAGGATGTCTTCGTGCCGCTGGAGACCCGGATCAGCGTGGCGCGGGTGGCGGGGGCCGACCTGTTCCTGTCGCTGCATGCCGATGCGCTGGAAGAGGGCGTGGCAACGGGGGCCACGGTCTATGTGCTTGATGAAGATGCGGAAGAGCAGGCAGCCGCATTGCTTGCCGAAAAGCATGACCGGGCCGATCTGCTGGCGGGCGTCGACCTGACCGGAAACGACGACGAGGTGGCCAATGTGCTGATGGACCTCGCCCGGGTCGAGACCGAGCCGCGGTCGCAACGGCTGGCGCTGGCGCTTGAGCAGGCGATTTCGGGGGCGGGCCTGAAGATGCACCGCAACCCGATCCAGGGGGCGGCCTTCTCGGTGCTGAAGGCGCCCGACATCCCGTCGGTGCTGCTGGAGGTCGGGTTCCTGAGCAGCAAGAAGGACCGCGAGCGCATTGCCGACCCGGCATGGCGGGCCGGAATGCAGGGCGCGATCCTGGCGGCCTTGCAGGCCTGGGGCATCGCCGATGCCGCCGAGGCGCGGCTGATCCGGCAGTAGCGGGGCCTTGCCGGTTGCCGCAGGGATAGCGGCATCTTGTTTTGACCCGACCGGGGGCAGGGGATATAGACGCGCTGTTCGCAATGGCCGGGGGTCGCCCGCGTGGTCCGTTTTGTCACGTCCTTTCTCGGCGGTCTGTTTTCATGGATCGTCACCGGCATGTTCTTTGCCGCGCTGACGGTCGGCGCGATCTTCTGGATGTATTCGCGCGACCTGCCGAGCCACGAGAGCCTGGCGCAGTACGCGCCGAAGACGATCAGCCGGATCTATTCCGGCGAAGGCCGGATGATCGACGAGTTCGCGACCGAGCGGCGCATCTTCGTGCCGGGCGAGGATATTCCCGACATCGTCAAGCAGGCCTTCGTCTCGGCCGAGGACAAGAACTTCTATGTCCACAAGGGCTATGACGTGCGCGGCATCGTTGCCGCGGCGGTCGAGGCGGTGCGCTCGCGCGGGCAGGACCTGCGGGGGGCTTCGACCATCACCCAGCAGGTGATGAAGAACTTCCTGCTCGACGGCGGGCGGAACGCCGAGCGCAAGATCAAGGAACTGATCCTGGCGACACGTCTGGAAGAGACGCTGTCGAAGGACAAGATCCTGGAGCTGTACCTCAACGAGATCTTCCTCGGGCAGAACAGCTACGGTGTGGCGGCGGCGGCGCAGACCTATTTCAACAAGTCGCTGACCGAGCTTGACCTGGCCGAGGCGGCGACGCTGGCCGCGATGCCGCAGGCGCCTTCGAAGTATCATCCCGTGACCGCGAAGGATCGCGTGACCGAGCGGCGCAACTACGTGCTGCGCGAGATGTGGCAGAACGGCTATATCGAAGAGGCCGTCTACGAGGCCGAGGCGGCCAAGCCGCTGAAATCGGTGCAGAACGGGGATTTTCCGGCGTTCAAGGACAGCCTGCCGCCGCGCGACTATTTCACCGACGAGATCCGGCGGCAGTTGTCGGTCAGCTTCGGCGAGGAGGAATTCTTCGGCGGCGGCCTGACGATCCGCGCGACGGTCGATCCCGACATGCAGCGGACGGCGGCCAAGGCCCTGCAGACCGCACTGGAAAAATATGACCGCGCACGCGGCGTCTGGCGTGGCACGGGTCAGGTGCTGCCGGCCGAGGTGCTGGGCGATGCTGTCGCGTGGCGGGCGGCGCTGGCCGAGGTCAAGGACCTGCCGCGCGACGTCGAAGGCTGGCACGCGGCCGTGGTGCTGGAAGTGGGCGACAACGATGCCCGCATCGGCATCGAAGGCGTCGAGGACGACGAGGACGGGCACTGGATTCCGGCCGAGGACGTGACCTGGGCGCGCAAGCGGCTGGAGGGGGGCGAACTGGGCCGCAAGGGCAAGGTCGCGGGCGATCTGGTGTCGGTGGGCGATGTCGTGATGGTCCGCGCCGTCACCAAGGACGAGGACGGGTCGTTCGTGCGCTGGTCGCTGCGGCAGGTGCCCGAGGTGCAGGGCGGCTTCATGGCGATGGACGTGAACACCGGCCGCGTGATCGCGATGCAGGGCGGCTTCAGCTATCAGGCCTCGGTCTTCAACCGCGCGACGCAGGCGATGCGGCAGCCGGGGTCGAGCTTCAAGCCCTTCGTCTATGCCGCAGCGCTGGATTCGGGCTTCTCGCCCGCGACGATCATCGTCGACGCCCCGATCGAGATCGAGACGCCGCAGGGCCTGTGGACGCCGAAGAACGCCTCGAACAAGTTCTACGGGCCGACGCCGATGCGCACCGGGATCGAGCAGAGCCGGAACCTGATGACGATCCGGATCGCGCAGGAAATCGGGATGGAGCTGGTCGCGAGCTATGCCGAGCGGTTCGGCGTCTACGAGCGGCTGTCGCCGTTCCTGGCCAACTCGCTCGGGGCGCAGGAATCGACGCTGTACAAGATGGTGGCGGCCTATGCGATGTTCGCCAACGGCGGCGAGCGGGTCGAGCCCACGCTGGTCGACCGGGTGCAGGACCGCTTTGGCAAGACCATCTACCGCCACGACCAGCGCGACTGTGCGGACTGCAAGCTGGCGAGCCTGGCGCCGGGTGTGGCGCCGGTCGTGGTGTCGAACCGCGAACGGGTGATGGATGCGGTGACGGCCTATCAGCTGACCTCGATGCTGCAGGGCGCGGTGTTGCGCGGGTCGGGATCGGGGGTGAACCTGCCGGTGCCGGTCGCGGGCAAGACGGGCACCACGAACGACGCCAAGGACGTGTGGTTCATCGGCTTTACCTCGAACGTGGTGGCGGGTTGCTACATGGGCTTCGACCAGCCCCGGACGCTGGGCGAGGATGCCTTTGGCGGGACGCTCTGCGTGCCGGTCTTCAACGCCTTCATGCAGGAGGCGGTGAAGGAGTTCGGCGGGACCGAGTTCAAGGTGCCGCCGGGCGGACATTTCATCAAGATCAACCGGTTTACCGGCGAGCGGCTGCCGGACGACATCTCGGGCGATTTCGTGCAGGCCGAGTACTTCCGCGACGGGATGGAGCCGATCTTCGGCATCGGCGCGCTGGTCGACGGCGGCTTTGCCATGGGCCAGAACCTGCCCCTGTTCGCGGAAGGCGAATGGGGCGAGCAGGGCACGACCGTCACGACCTCGGAAGGCGAGACCAAGGTCATCAACAAGAAGGCCGACTTCGGCACCCTGTCGTCGGGCGGGCTGTACTGACCGGCACCGAGGGCCGGTGGCCCGCGAAGGGGCGGCCACGCTTGTCGTGCGGCGCGGCATTCGCTAAGAGGCAGGGCCGAAAACAGTAGCAGGACAAGCGACATGCGCGCCGAAATGCAGAACATCGCGGATCAGGTGGCAAAGTCCCTGAAGCTGATCGGGCAGCGCATGGACATCGAACTTGCACCGCACCGGCTGGAAGAGCTGAACGCGATGATCGAGGCGGGCGACATCTGGTCGGACCCGGCCAAGGCGCAGAAGCTGATGCGCGACCGGCAGGGCCTGTCGGACCAGATCGCGGTCTATCGCCGGATCGAGGGCGAGCTGAAGGACAATGTCGAGCTGATCGACCTGGGCGAGGCCGAGGGCGACCAGTCCATCGTCGCCGATGCCGAGGCCGCGCTGCGGACGCTTGGCGAATATGCCGCCGAGAAGGAACTGGAATCGCTTCTGAACGGCGAGGCCGACGGCAACGATACCTTCCTTGAAATCAACGCCGGCGCGGGCGGCACCGAAAGCTGCGACTGGGCGGCGATCCTGGCGCGGATGTACACGCGCTGGGCCGAGAAGAAGGGCTATCAGGTCGAGATGCAGTCCGAGACGCCGGGCGAAGAGGCGGGCATCCGGTCGGTCAGCTACAAGATCATCGGCAAGAACGCCTATGGCTGGCTGAAATCGGAATCGGGAGTGCACCGTCTGGTGCGGATCAGCCCCTATGACAGCGCGGCGCGGCGCCACACGTCCTTCTGTTCGGTCTGGGTCTATCCGGTGGTGGACGACAACATCGAGATCGAGGTTCTGGACAAGGACATCCGCATCGACACGATGCGCGCGTCGGGAGCTGGTGGCCAGCACGTGAACAAGACCGACTCGGCCGTGCGGATCACGCACTTCCCCTCTGGCATCGTGGTGACCTCCTCCCTCAAGTCCCAGCACCAGAACCGCGACATCGCGATGAACGCGCTGAAGGCGCGGCTCTACCAGATGGAGCTGGACAAGCGGAACGCCGCGATCAACGAGGCGCATGAGAACAAGGGCGATGCGGG
>JBJOQI010000119.1:0-2929 GCA_046050045.1 Pseudomonadota bacterium
CCGGCGCTTTCCGCCTCGCACCAGCGCTTCCCGGTGCTGGTCGAAGGCCCGAACCGGAGGCTCGGCATATCGGTGCCCGTCAGCCCTGCGACCCTCGGCAGGGGCAGGGTGCTTCGACCGCCGCCGGGGATTGCTCGGCAAGCGCACTGGCCAAAACCGATATCGAATGGGACGTGGTTTCCCTGCAGGGCGACGGTTCTGCGCTGCCCCGGCGTGGATGCGTCGCGCCTAGAAGCTGGGCGGCGTGCAGGCACTGACGATCACGCAGCGCGTCTGTCCCAGGTTGCGGAAGCGATGCGCTGTGCGGCTGTTGAACAGGTAGGCGTCCCCGGTCTGCAACAGGCGCGTCTCGTCGCCGACGGTCAGGGTGATCTCGCCCTCGATGACGATCCCGGCCTCTTCGCCGTCGTGCGAATAGGCCTCGGGGCCGGTGTCCGCGCCGGGGGCGTAGCGTTCGTGCAGCATCTGGATGGTACTGGCGCCCGGGCGGCCCACCTGGCGGAAACAGGCGGCCGCGCCCTCGGGGGTGATCTCGCGCAGGTCGTTGGCGCGGAAGTGCCATTGCGGCCTGGCGTCGTCCTCCTCGGCAAAGAAGGCACCCAGCGACATGTCGAGCGCCGCAAGGATCTTCTTCAGCGTCGCCACGCTGGGCGAGGTGCGGTTCTGCTCGATCAGCGAGATCATGCCCCCCGTCACGCCCGCCGCCGCCGCCAGCTGGCGCTGCGACAGTTTGCGGGCCTCGCGTGTCGCTTTCAGCCTTGCCCCGGTGTCGAATGACATTGCCTGCATCTCCCCTTCGGCCCACCCTTGCGGCAACAGGCCGGAAGCGATAAAAATATTCGGCAGAAGTATAGGATATTCATCGCCCCCGGCAAGCGCCCGGGCGCGGGTCCACCGGGAGAGCACCATGACGATGAACGCCGAGATCGAAGCCCGCCGCAAATCCGCGATGTCGCGCGGCGTGGGCGTGATGACGCAGATCTACGCCGACCGCGCCGAGAATGCGGAAATCTGGGACAAGGACGGCAACCGCTACATCGACTTTGCCAGCGGCATCGCGGTGCTGAACACCGGCCATCGCCACCCCAAGGTGATCGCGGCGGTCAAGGACCAGATCGACCACTTCACCCACACCTGCCATCAGGTCGTGCCTTACGAAAACTACGTCCGTCTGGCCGAACGCCTGAACGCGATCGTTCCCGCGAAGGGCGAGAAGAAGTCGATCTTCGTCACGACCGGGGCCGAGGCGGTCGAGAACTCGATCAAGATTGCCCGAGCGGCAACGGGGCGTCAGGCCGTGGTCGCCTTTTCGGGCGCGTTCCATGGGCGCACCTTCATGGGCATGGCGCTGACCGGCAAGGTCGTGCCCTACAAGGTGGGTTTTGGCGCGATGCCGGCCGACGTGTTCCACGTGCCCTTCCCGATCCCGCTGCACGGCTTCACCACCCAGGACGCGATCGACGCGCTGCACTACCTGTTCAAGGCCGATGTCGATCCCAAGCGGGTCGCGGCGATCATTCTGGAACCCGTGCAGGGCGAAGGCGGCTTCTATGAGGCCCCGCGCGAGTTCATGGAGGCGATCCGCGCCATCTGCGACGAGCACGGCATCCTGATGATCGCCGACGAGGTGCAGACCGGCTTTGCCCGCACCGGCAAGATGTTCGCGATGGACCATCACTCGGTCACGCCCGACCTGACGACGATGGCCAAGTCGCTGGCCGGGGGCTTCCCGCTGGCCGCTGTCACTGGCCGGGCCGAGATCATGGACGCCCCGGCCCCCGGTGGCCTTGGCGGCACCTACGGCGGGTCGCCCCTTGGCATTGCTGCCGCGAACGCAGTCCTGGACGTGATCGAGGAAGAAAAGCTCTGCGACCGGGCCAACATGCTGGGCGGGCGGCTGAAGCAACATCTCGCCAGCCTGCGCGACGAGGTGCCCGAGATCGCGGACATCCGCGGCCCCGGCTTCATGAACGCAGTCGAGTTCAACCTTGGCGGCAAGCCCAGCGCGGATTTTGCCAACAAGGTCCGGGCCGAGGGGCTGAAGCGCGGGTTGATCCTGCTGACCTGCGGCGTCTACGGCAACGTCATCCGCTTCCTCTCGCCGATCACCATCCAGGACGGCGTGTTCAACGAGGCTCTGGGCAAGCTCGACGAGTCGATCCGCGCCGCGCGGGGGTGATTCCGGCCAGAACAGAGACTGGTTCGGGGCGGCTCTGGCCGCCCCGTTTCATGTGCGCAGATCGAATGCGCTGCGGTCAGCGCGAATGTCGGTCAGATGCGCGTCGGCCCAGTCGACCAGCGGGCGGACCTGCATCACCAGAGATGCGCCCCGATCCGTCAGCCCGTATTCGACAGCGGGCGGCGTCGTCGGGGTGACCTTGCGCCAGATCAGCCCGTCACGTTCGAGCGACCGCAGCGTTTCGGTCAGCATCCGGCGGCTGATGTCGGGCACCGCCCGCGACAGGGCGTTGAACCGGTGCGGCGCGGCCCGAAGCGTCAGTAGCAGCAGCAGCGACCACTTGTCGCCGATGCGGTCCAGAACCTCGCGCACGGGGCAATTCGCCACCTGCTCGGGCGCGGAGAAGTCCCTCGGTGCGATGTCGTTCATGGTGGTTACCTTCGCCTCACTATGTCCCGGAAAGGTGCCTTCTGGCGCGATCCGAACACAGTCTCTAGATGAGACCACGTTCAGAATCAAGACTGGAGGGACAGATGTCCACCTATGCCAATTCCCCGATCCTCGTCACCGGCGCCGCAGGCAAACTTGGCCGTGCGGTCATCGCCGAGCTGGCCGCGCGCGGGGCGAAAAACATCACAGCGGGGTCGCGCGACCCGGCCAAGGTCGCGGGCCTTGGCGTCAAGACCGCCCGCGTCGATTTCGACGATTCCGCCAGCCTTGACGCCGCCTTCACGGGGATCGAGCGGCTGA
>JBJOQI010000120.1:0-7230 GCA_046050045.1 Pseudomonadota bacterium
GAAATTGACGCCCTGATAGCCGAGATTAGGGCCAGAGACGCCCAGATAAAGGCCAACATCTCTGCGATGGTAGGCGCTCGTGGAACGCAGCGGGAGGAGTTGTCCCAAGCCAACAAGGCCCTGGGCGAAGCAGAAGCTGAGCTGACCAATGCCACGATCAAGTTGCAGGCGGCGGCAGCGGCGTTCGGAGAGGCGCGCGCCGATTTCAAGCGCCGGTACAACGCGGCGAATTCGAATGCGGCGACCAATTCGACTGCCCCCCCCGTGACTGCAGCAGATCTCGGCACGCTTCAGAGAAAAGACGCGGAACTGAAAGCCGCCCTGGGCGAGTTCCAGGCGGCGCGCCTGGCCGTGCAAGGCGCAACGGCCAACATGGAGAACCTCGAAAACCAATCGGCCCTCAGAGCGACCGACGCCGCAACGCAACAGACGCGTACCCACTTGCGGGACGAGAACGCCAGACTTCGGGCGGAACAGATGACCATCGCCCGGCAGCTTCTGGGCATCCGGAGCTTTGGGGAGCTTGGCCGTACGATCCAGGCACAGCTTAACGGGCCCAATGCACCTGCAGCACCTGCCCAGGCGACCAACGCGGGACAAGCGGCAAACGCAGTCGCTGCGCAACAGGCTGCCGCAACGGCCGCACAGCAGGCGGCGGCACAGCAGGCGGCGCAGCAGGCGGCACAGCAGACCGCGGCGCAGCAGGCGGCGCAGCAGGCCGCGGCGCAGCAGGCGGCACAGCAGACCGCGGCGCAGCAGGCGGCACAGCAGGCCGCGGCACAGCAGGCCGCGGCGCAGCAGGCCGCGAACGCCTTGCAGCAACCCAATGCCCCGCAGGCCAACGTCGGCGTCTTCAACGCGGCACCGGCCCCGACAAACAACTACGGCCCGGCGCCAGCAGTCATGGCGCAATACGGCCAGTCGAGCTTTGCCGACATGCAGTAGCGGCCCGGACCGCTGTAACTACGGCGGAACAAACATTGGTAGTCGGGGGATGGACATGATGCTTACGTCGCTTCGCACAAGGTTGTCGGGTTATGTTTGGGCCGCCTTTCTGTCCGTTGCGTTTCTGACGCCCGCCGCCGCTTTCGCCCAATCCGGTGACGACCTTGAAGTCCGCTGGTCGCAAATTCCCGGCCCTTCGATCGTCGGGCATACCAAGCCGGTCGGGGTGGGTCTCGCGGGGAATGGCGACTGGATCACAACGCGCGCCTATGTCGGCGGCAATGTCTCGGCCGCAAGCTGGGACATCGCCAACAAGTCCCGGTTCTTCGGTAACCCCGACAGCATCAGGACCTTTGACGACCAGAACCTGTTCTATACACCACTTGCCGAAATCGACGCCAAAGGCACGATCTACGCTCTCTTCAATCAGGCCAGCGTCAGCCGGATCTCGCCGGCCGGCCTTGACGTCTACATCGGCACGAAACACCTGGGAACCGGTTTCGACGCCTACAATGCAAGCCTCGCCAAGGACCTGGGCGTCAATGACGACGGTGTTCTATGGCGCATCGGGGTCGAGAAAGGTCCGGGTGGGTCTGCAATCGACCGCTACGATGCGCCAACCGACAGATGGGAACGAATTTCGGGCTATGGCGTCAGGATCGACGTCGATCCCGCGGGCCTGCCTTGGGTGGTGAACGATCTCGGCGACATCTGGCACTGGGATGGCGCGGTCTGGACCAGGGTTCCCGGCAAGGCGACAGACATCGCGGTCGGGTCGGACGGTGTCGTCTGGATCATCGAGGCCGAGGGGCGGATGGCAGGCCGGGCCAGCATCCTGAGCAACTGGGACAAGACCGCGAAACAGGCGAATTGGGAACCAGCCGCTGACCTGCCAAATGGCATTGTCGGAGTAAACATCGCCGCGGGCCGTCGAGGCGAGGCCATCATGTCCGACAGCCAGGGGCGGCTCTGGCGCGCGGTTCCCGACGTGCGCGATCCGGCGCGGGACGAAAACGCGGTCGTGCTGTTCGACCCGGCCCGCGCCACCGACATCGCCGCAAGCGGGCCTGTCACTGCCGATACCTCGCAGGCCGATCGGACGAACCTGGACCTGACGAATGGCGGGGCAGTATCGCTCTCGTTCCTCACCGGCGCGCCGTCCGAGGGCGGAGATGTTGTGGTCGTCGACGCCGAGACGGCGGCCTTCCTGACCGAGGGCCTTGCGGGGCAGGCCGACCAAACCCTAGCCGACCTCGGCATCGTGGTTGGCGGCGGCACCGAGGGTTGCCTTTTGTCACACGGGTCGTCCTCGTCGACAAAACTCTCTCTTTGCCTTGACGCTACGCTGTCGAACCTTGCTGTTACCATTGCCCGGCAGACGATCAACGTGCCGGTCGAAGGTATTTCCGGAAAACCCCAGACACTGCTTGTGCGGACCGGGCCCGAGGGCGTCGACGGCGACATGGCGCTGCGGGTTTGGCTGAATGGCACGGCGCTTGGCCCCTTCTTTCTTGACAAGCAAAGCCGGGTAGACCCCGACGCCCGGACCAAGGTCAGGATCGGTGCGGATACCGAAGGCAAGCGTGTGTTTCAGGGGCGGATCGGCAGCGTCCGGGTGTTTTCAGATGCACCCGACGTTGAGGCCCTGCTCGCCGCGCCTTTTGCGCAGGTCGCCGCAACGCCTGCACTACCGGGCTATCCCCTTCTGGTACTCGACGCGCCCCTGACGCCCGAGGCCAAGACCATCTCCCTGATGCCACCGTCAATCGTTCCAGAGCGCTTCTGGCACCTGGCCGGGCTCGACACCTTCAAGCCGCAGCCGCGCCCTGCAACAGTCAAGGCGAAGTTCGGCGCAGAGATGAACTTTGCCATGCCGGACATCTACCGGCTGCGGGTAAACCCGCCGCAGTCGGCCGGTGTCCCTGCAACACTCACGGTCTTCCGCGACGGCGAGTCCGGTGTAACCGAGGCGACCTTCGTTCAGACCGGCCGCAACAGCTATCGCGGCGTGAGGTCGCCAGTGACCGGCCAGACCGGCACCTTTGACCTCACGATCGAACGTGCGAGCGTGACGCAGACCTACAACGGGCAAGACCGGAAGGTCGAAGTTCTGACGACGAAGATCGGGCCTGACCGGCTCTATTCCATCGCGCCATTCCTGCCAAATCCCGAGAAGGCGGCGGTGTCGGACAGTTTCGCCTTCGCGAGCATGGCGGCACTGGCCGAGTACAACTACTACGGCCACGACATCACGCGCATGTCCCCAAGGCCGGGGCGCTTGTCAAAGCTTCCGCGCGGCAAGATCTTCCATATGTTCGACCCGTCCGACGAGCGAAGCCGCGAATACACCGTGCAGTCGCCCGTGGTGATCCCTTGGGGTACCAACTACTTCAACATCGATCAGGGCGAGGTACGGCAAACCGAGAACATCGCATCGACGACGCGGGAGTATCAGGACGGCTTCGGTTTCAGCCTCGGTGCTTCCGTCGAAGTCCCCAAGGTTGCAGAGTTCTCGGCAAACGGCGCATTCAAGACCGCAACCGAGTTGATGGCCAAGGAAGAGCGCTCCGCCATCTATTCAAACGCCTGGTATGCCTACTATGCCCTTGTGGCAGACCGGCCCCGGATGGCACTCGACGAGGCCTTCATTCTTGCCGTGCAGGACCTGAAGGATGGGCGAATTGCCCCGAAGACCTTTCTCGAAACCTATGGGACGCATTACGCACACGGTGTCGTCTACGGTCAGCGGATCAGATTTGAATCCCTCGTGAAGAAGGCCGAGCTTGGCAACAAGCTGTCCAGCGAATGGTCCGTCGGCATGGAATCGAAGGTGGCTGTCAAGGCCGTGACCCTCGGTGTGAAGGCTGAATTCGACAAGAACCAGTCGCGCAGTTTCGGCAAGGAAACCGAAAGCCGCGAATCCTACGCCTATGGCGAGGCGGGTGGACTGTCGAATTCGCTGGAAGAGATCATGGCCGGCGACAACCCGACCCGGGTTGCTCCGATCGCCTTCGATCTGCGTCCGATCTGGGAACTGATGTCACCGCTCTACTTCGACGATCCGGCGATTTACCAGGACCTTCGGGCGACCTTGCAGGAAGAGCTTTACAAGTACGCCATGGCCGAGGTCGACACATCGGTTTTGAACGACGTTAATCTGATGCCGTCGATCCTGCGGCTGCAACTGGACCGGCTGGTCCCCGTCGCGGCCGAGGACAGCCCGTTTTATGGAACGGTTCAGGTCGTTGTCCGCAACAGGGACGGCAGCGTAAAGGACACCTATACGATCTGGTCGACCACACGGGCCGAGGCAGTCACCGCCGACCCTGCCGCCAAAGGCGGTCGGCCGGGATATGAACTTGGCGGGGTCAGCAAGGATTTCGTCGGCACCGATGCGGAACTGAGCGGGTTGAGCTTCGAGCTGAAGGTTGATCTGAAGCTGAGCAATTCGGTCGACGAACTGGTGCCCGCGGCGCGAACTCTGACCTATCAGGAATTTGCCGAACCGGGGACACAGCCTGCCCTCATCTCGGGCAAGTCCTGCAATTGCCTGTCAGCCTGTCCGGCCGGCTACTCGGCCGACGGCGCAAGCTGTATCAAGGACTGTCCGAACGGTTTCGTCACGCGCGGCGGCACTTGCTATGGCTCCTACGAGGCCGAGGACACCTACCTCGCCTGGGACATGGAGGACTGCGAAGCGGACTGGGGATCCTGCGAGCACCTGATCGAGGGGTTCGGAACGGTCGTTCCGAAATGCAAGCCGGGATTCTTCCGCGAATTTGGCACCTTCGGAATCTGCATCGCCTATTGCGAAACCTTCGGGTTAGGGAAATGGGCCGGAGGCAACGCTACCTGCGTGCGGCCAGAGGCATCGCGGACAACCGTCCAGATGCAGGCCGGGGGCAGCTGCCCTGCGGGATATGACCGGTCAAACAAGTCTTGTCCGTCCATCGAGCTAGAGTTCAAGGCGCTCCGCCTCAACTGAGGATTGTGACGAGTCCACGAGAACGGTCGTGTCCACATGGACCTGCGTCCGGTCAAAAGAAATCTGACCGTTAAAGACCATTTCCGGGTTCCGCGGCCCAGCTGCGATTGCCTGGCCCCGCCGGCCTGTCCCCCGTCAATAGGGTAGTGATCCCGCCGCAGCCAATGCCTGAGAACGCTTTCGCGGGTGATGATGGCGGACAGAGAGGGATTCGAACCCTCGAGACGGTTTCCCGCCTACACACTTTCCAGGCGTGCGCCTTCGACCACTCGGCCACCTGTCCGTGGGGCGCTCTCTACCCCGTTGTCAGGACGCATTGCAAGGGTGCTCGACGGGGGCCCGGCGAGGGCGCGCGGCCCCGGCGCCGCCCCGTCAGACCGTCATGCGAGAGCCCAGTTCCACCACCCTGTCGCGCGGCAGGTGGTAGTAGTCCGACGGGTCCGCGGCGAAGCGGCCCAGCGCCACGAACAGCCGGTCCAGCACCAGCGGCAGCCCCATCCGGTCGCCCGGCACCACCTTGCGGCGGCCAAGGAAGAACGAGGTCGTCATCACGTCGAACTTCAGCCCCTCGCGCCGCGCCCGCGCCAGCGCCTTCGAGATGTTGGGCGTCTCCATGAAGCCGAAGCGCAGCACAAGGCGTGCGAAGCGGTCGTTGATCGGGATGAACTCGGCCCGCTCGTCGGCGGCGACCTTGGGCACGCGCTGCGTCTCGACCGTCAGGATCACGTTCTTTTCGTGCAGCACCCGGTTGTGCTTGAGATTGTGCAGGAATGCCGGCGGCACCGCCTTGGGGTCCGAGGTCAGGAAGATCGCCGTGCCCGGCACCACATGCACCGAGGATTTCAGCATCGACTTGGCAAAACTGTCGAGCTCGACCATCTGCTTGTGACCCTTCTCGAAGGCCAGCTGCACCCCCCGCCACCAGGCGAACATCAGGAAGCTGAAGGCCAGCGCCAGGCTGACAGGCACATAGCCGCCGTCCGGCAGCTTCACGAGGTTCGACATCAGGAACGTCGCCTCCAGCGCAAAGAACGGCGCGGCGGCAGGCAGCACCAGCCAGAGCGACCACTTCCAGCCGCGATGTGCAAAGATGATGGCCAGGATCGTGTCCACGATCATCGCGCCGGTCACGGCAATGCCATAGGCCGCGGCAAGGTTCTCCGAGGTTTGGAAGGTCGCGACGAAGGACAGGACGCCAAACAGCAGCAGCCAGTTGATCGCCGGCATGTAGATCTGGCCGCTCGTCGCTTCCGAGGTATGCACGATGTTCAGCCGCGGCAGCAGGCCCAGCTGGATCGCCGCCCGCGCCATCGAGAAGGCCCCGGTGATCACCGCCTGCGCCGCAATGACCGTGGCCATCGTGGCCAGCCCGACAAGGAAGGGCAGCAGCACCGGCGGAACCATCAGATAGAACGGGTTTTCCAGCGCCTCGGGATTGTGCAGCACCAGCGCCGCCTGCCCGAGGTAGTTGATGACCAGCGCCGGAAACACCAGCACGAACCAGGCCAGCCGGATCGGCGCCTTGCCGAAATGGCCAAGGTCGGCATAAAGCGCCTCGGCCCCCGTCACGCACAGGAAGACCGCGCCCAGGACGATGAAGGCGACGACCCCGTGCTCCAGCATGAAGGTCACGCCATAGACCGGGTTGAAGGCCGCCAGAACCGTCCAGTCGCCCGACAGCTGCCAGATGCCCATCGCCGCCATCGCCAGGAACCAGATCGCCGTGATCGGCCCGAAGGCAACCGAGATCGCCGCCGTGCCGTGCTGCTGCACCAGGAACAGCCCGAACAGGATCGCCAGCGTGATCGGCAGCACATAATGCTCCAGCGCCGGGGTCACCAGCTTGATGCCTTCGATCGCGGACAGGACCGAAATGGCGGGCGTGATCAGTGCGTCGCCAAAGAACAGGGCCGCCCCGGCAATGCCCAGAAACAGCACCGGCAGCGACCGCCGCCCGATCGCCAGCCGCGTCAGCGTGTAAAGCGCCAGCACCCCGCCCTCGCCCCGGTTGTCGGCGCGCAGCAGGACAAAGACGTATTTGACCGTCACGATCAGGATCAGCGACCAGATCAGCAGCGACAACAGGCCCAGAACGTCGCCGGGCAGGATGGTATTGCCTGCGACCGGCTTGATCGCCTCGCGAAAGGCATAGATCGGGCTGGTGCCGATGTCGCCGTAGACCACGCCGATCGCGCCCAGCGTCAGGGCGGCCAGGCCCTGGCGGGCGGGGGTGGCAGGGGTGGCAGATGCGGTGCTGGCGGCAGCGGCAGGGGCCGCCGGGACAGGGGCAGGAACAGGGG
>JBJOQI010000121.1:0-2592 GCA_046050045.1 Pseudomonadota bacterium
GCAAGAGCCACCCGACCGTCAGCGCCTCGCCCTTCGGCCAGCCGAGCATCCGGCCCGCTAGCCCCACGCCCAGAAGCTTGCCGCCCACCGCCGCCGCCAGCAGCGCAAGTGCCGCGGCCAGAACGGCCCAGCCCCCCATCGTCCATTCGGTCCGCAGGCCGGTCGACAGGAAGAAGACCGGCATCAGCAGCGTCAGCACCGCGCCCCGCATCTCCTCGACCCGGTCGCGCCCGAAGAGCCCCGCATCCAGCACCGCGCCCGCAAGGAAGGCCCCGACCATGTAGTGCAGCCCCGCCCAGTCCGCCCCCAGCGCCGCCGCCGCGAGCCAGACCAGCGCCACCGCCCAGCGGTCGCGCGCCGCCACCCGCGGCATCAGCCGGCGCATCCCGAGGGCCAAGGGCAGGAACACCGCGACAAAGGCCGCCTGCCGCCCGAGCCGGTCCCAGTCCAGGAGGATCAGCGCCAGCACCGCCCAGATCGCCACGTCGTCCAGGCTCGCATAGCGCAGGACGCGCTGGCCAAAGGGTTGCCGCAGCACGCCAAGGTCCGCCAGGAACAGGATCAGGATCGGCAGCGCCGTCACCGCGCAGGCCATCCCGTAGCCCAGCGCCGCCTGCCAGCCCGCAGCCCCCGCGCCCGCCCAGCCCACGCCCGCCGAGCCCGCGCCCGCCACCAGCCAGCCGCCAACCGCTGTGCCCAAGGCCAGCGGCACCACCAGCGCCAGCCCCGCGACCGTGGCCGTCTCGCCTTTGTTCGCCCATGCCTCGCTCAGGTCAAGCTCGACCCCGGCCAGAAAGACGAAGATCACCACCGCCCAGAGCGCCAGGCCCGACAGCATCCCCATGACCGGACCCGTGAAGACCGCGCCATGCAGGCCGGGCGCGACAGCCCCCAGCACCCCGGGCCCCATCAGGATGCCACCGATGATCTGCACGACGACCAGCGGCGCCCACCCCGCCCGCCCCGTCGCCCGCCAGACGGCATAGGGCACGGCCAGGATCACCAGCATCGCCAGAAGGAACAGCTCGGACGTGGTCAAGGGACGGCTCCGCAAGGTTGCGCGGCAAGGTGTAGGGGGCAGCCGCGCGGGCGGCAAGGGCGGGGGTCGGCAGGCCGGAGCGCGCACACCTGAGGGGAGAAGACCGCAAGCCCGGGCAGCAATGGCAGGCCGGACCGCGGCCACCCGAGGCGGGCAGGCCGCAGGCTCATGCTACAAAGGCGGGCCGGAACGCGCTCGCCCGAGGTGGGAGCAACGCGCCCGCCATAGGGGCGGGCGGGCGCGGTCCGGATCGCCGGGGGCGATCCGGGGGGACGGGAATTGACGGATCGGCGGCAATGAGACAGCCTGTCCCAAACGGGTGGCGGAATGGCTTCATTCAAGGATTTCATCGACGCCGGCAAGATTGTCGCCGGGATTGCCGGGGCCGCAGCCGCCTCCGGGCCTGCTGGTGCCGCAACAGCCGCCTTTACCGCCTCTGGTGCAGCGCATGACCTTTCGGAACGACTGTCCCGCAAACCCGAACTGGTGACCCGCATTGCAGGCGGGATGGACAGGGCCTGTGCTGACCAGAAGCTGACGGAAGATCAGCGCGCCCTCATCATCCAGATGACCGGGGCGCTCGATCTCAAGGCCATCGTCACGGGAACCCCGACGCGTGATCCCGGCAAACTCGCGAACGCCATGCTCGACACCCTCACCCATGGCGACTACGCCGACCACGGTTTGCGCGGCATTTTCCACCGCATCATGTCGGCGGTCCTTGGCGAACTTCTGGCCGACAAGGCAATCCTCGAGGAACTGCGCTCTGTCTACGAAGCTTTCGTCACCGACCGGCTTGAGCACATCGCGGCGCAAATCGACCTTCTGGTCGAGCGGTCCGACAAGACAGCGCGTGAACTCGGTCTCACTCATGGTCTGGTTATCGGCCTTGCCCGCAGCTACGCGACCGGCGAGGCGGAAACCTTCGATCAGGCCATGCGCGGCATCACCGCCGCCCTTCAGGAAGCCGCGTCGCTCAAGGCCCGCGGGGCCCTGCCCCAGAACCTCGGCGACCAGCTTCAGACCGTCCTGCGCCGGGTCGCGGACCTGAACGATCAGGGCCGCCCCGAGGATGCGGCGGATGAGGTCGACGCGGCCCTGCGCCGCAACGCCGAAGAGCAGGACCGGCAAAAGGCCGAACGCCTCGCGCTGCTCGACCTCGGCATCGCGCAGGACCGCATCCGCAACAACCCCGAAAGCGCTGCGGCGCGGGCGGCGGAAAAGGCATTGGCCGAGGCGCCCGATGCGGACCGCTTCAACGCCCTCCGCGCCGTACAAGACCAATGGTACGAACGCGGCCGTGACAGGGGGCTGAACTTCGACCTCGAGGTCTCGATCCACCTCGCCCGCCACAACCTCGCCATCGCGCGCAACGCCGATGAACGCGGCACAGCTCTCAATGACCTCGGCATTGCTCTTCGCTCCATCGGGGAACGCGAGCCGGGCACCGCACGGCTGGAAGAGGCCGTCGCCGCCTATCGCGCCGCGCTTCAGGAACGGACGCGCGACCGCGTTCCGCTTGACTGGGCCATGACGCAGATGAACCTCGGCAA